>JBEKLK010000396.1:0-2954 GCA_050010235.1 Rhizomicrobium sp. | reverse complement strand
AAAAGGGCCAGGTCGTGCGTGCGGTCGGTGCCGATGACGCGCGCCGCAAACTTGCGCTTGTCGCTCAACTGTACTTCAACGCCGCGGTTGGCGCCCGCCACCACGTGAAAATTCGTCAGGATGTGACCGGCCTTGTCGAGAATGAAGCCCGAGCCCTGGCCCTGTTGCGGAACCGTTCCATAGAAGAAGTCGAAGACCAGCGCCGTGGAGGTAATGTTGACCACCGAGGGCAGCACTCTTTTGTAGATCCCGATGTTGTTTTCTTCTTCGGCATCGTACTTTGGCGCGGCGTGGGCCTCGGTGAGCTCGAGCGGCGCGGTCGACCCGGTGGGGAACAGCCGATTGCGTCCCATGGAGTGCAAGGGCTCGAGATACGAGGTGACCAACCAGAATCCTCCCAGCAAAATCACCAGGATAAGAAGAATGCGGCTTAATCTCATGGCTCAATTCCCCGACATAAGAAATCCCAAAAACCAAGACTCGGTAAATCCGTAATCCCTCTCTGATCGGTGCGGGTCCGGAGACCGGCGCTACACTTCGGCCACCTCTCATATTGTAGTGACAGTTATTGGCCGGGTTTGTTGCTCTCGGTTTGCAGGCGCGGCCAAAGCGCCGTTACCTGGGCGCGCAGCGCCGCAATATCGCCCGAGTTATCAAGCACATAATCGGCCTCCGAGGCTTTTTCGGCGTCTGGAACCTGATGCGCGAGACGATTGCGCGCATCGGCCTCAAGCGCCTGAAGGCTCATCCCGTTGCCGCTGCCTGACGCTTGAATCCGCGCGGCGTAACGGCGGATTTTTAGGTCATCGGGCGCAGTGACGACGATGATGCGATCGATGCGCTTTCGCCAATCGGCCAAGATACTATTCTTTTCGCCGCGAGCCCGGGCGTCGCGGACCACCTCGAAAATGAGCGCCGACTCGATGACGGCAACGGCGGATGGGTCGCGCGAGAAGACTTCATTCATCCATCGCGCCTGGGCCTCGATCACGGGCGGATGCACGATGGCGTTCAGTTCCTGCAGGCGGCCGTGACGAAAGACGAGATCGGCAAGGCGCGCGCGGTTCAGCCGGCCGTCGGGGCCGAAGGCGCGCACTATCTCCGCGAACACAGGCTGACCGGGCTCCATGAGCGTGCGGCCGAGTGCGTCGGATTCGACGACCTGAGCGCCGAGCTCGCGCAGCATCGCGGCCACGGTCGATTTGCCGCTGCCCAAGCCGCCCGTGAGTCCGACGCGAAGCACCTGTTAAAGCCCCCGCCGTAATTTGGCCGCGCGCACGGTGTTCGACATGAGCATGGCAATCGTGAGCAAACCCACGCCGCCGGGCACGGGCGTGTAGGCGCCGGCAATCTCGAAGGCTTTGGGATCGATGTCGCCGACGACGACTGATCCGCGCTTCGCGAAGGCTGCCTCGCGCCTGGCTTCGCCTTTGAAGAAGCGATCGAACTCTTCGCGCGTGGTCAGGCGATTAATTCCAACGTCAACGAGCGTGGCGCCGGGCCGCACCATCTCCGGCGTGATGAAGCCGGGACGGCCGATGGCGGCGACGAGAATGTCGGCTTGCCTGGTTATCGCCGGCAGGTCGCGCGTCTTCGAGTGGCAAATAGTTACCGTGGCATTTTCGTGGAGCAGCAGAATCGCTACGGGCTTGCCCACAATGTCGCTGCGGCCCACCACCACGGCGTGCTGGCCGGAGATGGGAATCTTGCTGCGCTTCAGAATCTCAATGACGCCGGCGGGCGTGCAGGGCGCAAGCGCGGGGCGACCAGCAAGCAAGCGGCCCGCATTCACGGGATGAAAACCGTCCACGTCTTTGGCGGGATCGATTGCATCGAGCAGAGCTTTCGCGTCGACCTGAGGCGGTAGAGGCAGCTGGATGAGAATGCCGTCGATGTCGTCGCGCGCGTTGAGCGTGGCCACTAGATCAAGCATGTCCTCCGTGGTGACATCGGCGGGCGGCGTGATCAAGTCGCTGTAGATCCCCAGTTCGGCGCAGGCCTGCACCTTGCTGCGAACATAAATCTCCGAAGCCGGCACGTGGCCGACCAGCACGGCAGCGAGACCCGGGCGCACGCCGTGCGCGGCCAACTCGCGAACTTCTTCCGCCACTTCCTGCTTGATAGCGGCGGCAAATGCAGCGCCGTCGAGAATTCTAGCCATTCAGCCTCCAGATTTATCGTATCGCTTCGAACCGGGCTCATAAATCCGAGGCATCAGTTCGTCGGGGCAATCGCAAGAACGGGATGCGAGCGCTTGCAGCGCCCCTACGGGGCTCACTCTCTTTTACGGCTTCCATCCCCACGCTAAAGCGCGGGGCTAGCAAACGCTGCGCCTCCGGCGCGCTCGAAGCCTGGCTGAGAGATTCTGATGAGATCGGCTGCTCTGTTCATGCAGAAGTCAGGTGGTGGATGGGGAGAAGGCTGCGCGCGCGAAAGATTCTTCTTTACCTGCCGCGCAGTCCGCGGGATATGCTGGTGCCATGCTTCCCCGCATGCCGCGCGTTATTGCGCTGGCTATACTTCTGTCGCTGGCGTGTCTCGCCGCACCGGTCCATTCGGTCGGGGCGGATTTGGCGCAGCCGCGCGCGGACGCGCCATTGGTATTGACGGGCCTGGGCCGCGCTACCGTGCCGCTCGATGGCCCCTGGCAGTTTCAACCCGGCGATGATTTGCGTTGGGCGTCGGCGGACTTTGACGACTCGGGCTGGGCGAGTATTCAAGTGGGAAAGACTTGGGAAGAGCAGGGCTACCGGAATCTGACAGGTTTCGCATGGTACCGGCGGCACATCGTGCTCGCGCCCGGCACGCCAGCCGGATCGTCGCTCGCCCTCTACCTGCACAGCACTTTCGATCCTGCCTGCGACAGCGTTTGCGAGGTTTATTGGAACGGCCGCCTGGTCGGTGGCATTGGCAAGGTGCCGCCGGACCCGGTGTGGAGCTTTTCACGCGCCGAG
>JBEKLK010000395.1:0-2981 GCA_050010235.1 Rhizomicrobium sp. | reverse complement strand
GGCATCTTCGCGATGCTCCTGGGCGGGTGGCTGTCGGACCGGTTCGGGCGCTGGACGCTCAACGCCTGGGGCAATCTGATTTTCCTCGTATCGATCTATCCGTTGTTCGCCTGGGTGGTCGCCGCGCCGACTCCCTGGGTTCTGATCGCAGTCATGTCCATCTTCGGCATCGTCTCCAATATCACCTTCGCGTCGGTCTGCGCGATGCTGGGCGAGAGCCTGCCGAAATCGATCCGCGCCAGCGGCTTCGGCACGGTCTATTCCCTCGGCATCGCGGTTTTCGGCGGCAGCACGCAATTCGTCGTGGCCGGCCTTATCCATCTCTCGGGCAGCGCGATGGCGCCCGCATGGTATCTGACCGGCGCCACCGTTGTCGCCCAGATCGCGCTGATGCTGATTCCGGAAAGCGCGCCGGGTCGGCAGAGGCAAACGTTACCGGCCGGCGGCGCGCTGATGCCGACGGTGTGAGCGCGGAATAGGTTCCGGCGCGCGGGAATTGCGCGCCGGGCGACCTTTCACTTCGACGCCTTCGCCTTGGCGCGATCGGCCAGTTCCTTGACGCGATATTTCGCAATGCGCGCGATCAGCTCGGCGGGCACAGGCTCGGAGAACGCGAAGCGGATCGTGCTCTTGTTGATCGTCGCGGCCGCGAGATCCTTCTTGAAGAATGCCAGGAGCTTTTCCGACGCGGGATAGAGGGAGAAGTGCTTCTTCCACGCGGCGAAATGGATCACCGTTTCGCCGCCGAGCTTATAGCTGGGCATGTTGTAGGAGATCGTTTCCTCCGCGCGCGGCAGCGCTTTGCGAATGGCACCCCGCACGCGCTCCAGTGCAGCGCGCACGGATTGCGGCTGCGCGGCGATATAGTCGTCGACCGATTTGAATGTCGTCATGGGCGTTCGCGAGCCTTTATCCCGATTTGGCGGAGCCGAACCGGCGAGAGGATAGGGATTGTGGCCCGTCTGGTGAAGAGGCGCGCCGTCCCGACATCGCGCCGGGCCGCCGATGACGCGGCAGTTTGGTGGAACTCGATCCCAGGCCTAGGGTGGCCGCCATCCGGCGGGGGCGCCGGGATCGAAGGGGGAATTCGATGTTCAGGATATTGGCGATCGCCGTCGCGATCTGTGCGCTTGTTCCGCTCAATGCGGCATATGCGAGAGGACCGTCTTTCGGATTCCATCAGGAGGACGAGCCTGCCGTCAGAAAGGATCTGGCGCGCATCTATTTTTATCGCCCCAGGTCGATGTTCGGCGGGACGGTTCAGCCTTACGTGCTGGTTGACGGCTACAATGTCGGCGTATCCAGGACAGGCGGTTACTTCTATTACGACGTTGCTCCCGGCACGCATGTCGTCAACGCGCCCACGGAAGTGGACGAGCCCATCAGCGTGACGGTGACGGCCGGGCAAACGATCTTTGTCCGGTTCCATGCGGATTTTGGCGTGGTAGAAGGGCACATGATCCCCGAGCTTGTCACCACCGAACAAGGCCAGTCCGAAATCAGGGCTTGTGATTTCGACGGCACGGACGCGCCGCCGAAATCCTAGACCGCGAATCAAATAGGGCGATTGCGAACCGGCTCGTGATCCGCGTTCAAACCGGATCGATCGCCGTCGCCCGCGCCGGAAAAAGTTCAGCCCTTCGCCGGGTGCTGGCGCATGGCCGATTTCGGATAGGACGCGTTATGTCCGCATTCGGGGCACTTCGCCAGAAACGGATCCGGCAGATTTTCCGGGGCCACTCTTCCCAATGCGATCAGGTTGAGTGCGAAAGGCTCTTCGCATCTTTCGCACAGCAGTCCCGGCTGTTCGATGTCGCCCATGCCAATCTCCCTCGTTCGAAATGAACCCGGATTTCGCCCCAACGGGCCCGGCACTCATTCTAGCAAAGCATCGGTATCGCCGCCACGCGGGATGCATGCGCCTCTTTGACCTTCGGCGGCTGTGGTAGATTGCCGGGGACCCGCTGCGGCCGCGCCGGCTCTTGGTCGGCCGGGTGACGCGAGCCATACTGCCGAACGCACCAACACTGTGATCGGTGGATACGGCGTTCATCGGCCGTTCGGTGATTGTTCGCGACGTCTCGTTGCGATTTGCGCCGCCAATTCGAAAAGGTGACGAACATGTCCGAACGCGCAGCCGCAGACGGAAAGCCCGATCGTGAAACCCGCAAGCGGCTGGCGTTGATCACCGGCGCATCTTCGGGCATCGGCCGGGCCTTTGCCCGACGGCTCGGCGCCGACGGCTGCAACGTGATTGTCGTGGCGCGCCGCCGCGATCGGCTGGAAGAACTTGTCGCCGCGTTGCCGAATGTCGAGGTTCGCCCGCTCGTCGTCGACCTGGGAACCGATGCGGGCGTGGCGGCGGTCGCCGATGTCTGCGCGCGCGAGGCGCTCACCATGCTCGTCAACAACGCCGGCGTCGCGCACTACATGCCGTTCGCCGCGTTGCCGGCCGACAAGGCGAACGAACTTCTCCATGTGAAGGTGATCGCGCCCACGATGCTGGCGCGCGCCGCGGTCCCCGGGATGATCGCGCGCGGCGAAGGCACCATCATCAATGTGTCGGGCATGCTGGCGTTCAGCGGGCCCGCGCCCCTTGAACAGCTGCCGCTGCGGCGGGCCGTCTATACGGGAACGCTGGCCCACATCGTTGCGCTGTCGCAAGCGCTGCATGAGGAGCTGAAGTCTCAAGGTCTGCGGGTACAGGCGCTGTGTCCCGGCGTGGTTGCGACCGAGTTTCACGAACGTCAGGGACTCGATCTCAGCAAGATGCCCCGCATGTCGGCGGATGATGTGGTGACGGCCAGCTTGCGGGGGCTTGCCATGGGCGAGATCCTCTGCGCGCCCGGCGTCGAGAAACCCGATCTGCTCGATGCGGTGTTCAAAGCCGACCTCGCGGCCTTCGCCGCACAATCCCCGCAGCTTGCGACGCGTTACCGCGATGCGTGAACGACGGCTTTCCACTCAGGGCCGGCATCCGA
>JBEKLK010000394.1:0-2986 GCA_050010235.1 Rhizomicrobium sp. | reverse complement strand
GCGCAGCACCTCTTCGATGCTCGTGACGCCGGCCAACGCCTTCTGGAGGCCATGCTCATACATCGTCTGCATGCCGCCTTCGACGGCGAGGGTATGCAGCCGGCTCGCGTCCGCGCTTTTGAGCACGGCCTGGCGAATGTCCTCGGTCATGGGAAGAATTTCGACGATGGAGCTGCGGCCGCGATAACCGGTGTCGCCGCATTCTGCGCAGCCGACCGCGCGATGGAGTGTCGGTGCGCCGTGTTCCGTGGGCAGGCGCAGTTTCTCGACGAGTTCCGGCAGCGGCACATATTCCTCGCGACAGGCGGAGCACAGCGTTCGCACCAGGCGCTGCGCGGCGATGCCGTTGACGGTCGAGGTCAGCAGGTAATCCTCGATCCCCATGTCGAGGAGACGGGTGATCGTGCTCGCCGCATCGTTGGTGTGGACCGTCGACAGGATTAGATGGCCCGTCAACGCCGCCTGCACCGCGATCTGCGCGGTGTCGAGATCGCGGATCTCGCCCACCATCATGATGTCCGGGTCCTGGCGCAGAAAGGATCGCAGCGCATGGGCGAAGGTGAGCCCGATTTGCGGCTTGACCTGGACCTGGTTGACGCCAGCCAGTTGATATTCCACCGGGTCTTCGATGGTCAGGATGTTGGTGTCGGTCTTGTTGAGTTCGAGCAGCGCGGCGTAGAGCGTAGTCGTCTTGCCGCTGCCCGTCGGGCCCGTCACCAGAAAAATGCCGTATGGCTTGTTGAGAATGCCGCGCAAGGTGCCCGCAACCCCGTCGTCGAAACCCAGCGCCGCGAAATCCAGCTTCACATGCTCACGGTCGAGAATGCGCAATGTCACGCGCTCGCCGTGGATCGTGGGCGAGATCGCCACGCGCAGATCGATGTCCTTGCCCCGCACCGCGATGCCGATGCGGCCGTCCTGCGGCAGGCGCCGCTCGGCGATATTGAGCTTCGCCATGATCTTGATGCGGGAGATCACGGCCGAGGAGAGCCGCTGGGGCGGAGATTCCACCTGCTGCAGCACCCCGTCTATCCGGTAGCGAACGCGCAGCTCGCTGGCCGTGGGCTCGATATGGATGTCGGAGGCGCGCGATTCCACGGCCCGCGCAATTAGGAGATTGACCAGCCGGATGACGGGCGCTTCGCTGGCAATGTCCTTGAGCCGGTCGACATCGTCGTCGCGGGTTTCGCTGGCGCGATCCTTCGTGTTGTCGACGATCTGGCGGATGGCGGATTTGCCGTCGCCATACAGACGTTCGAACGCCGCATCGAGGTCCGAGGGAACGGCGACCTTGCGCAACACGGGTTTGCCGACGGCGAAACGCACGGCATCCGTCGCATAGGCATCGAGCGGATACGCCATCGCAATCACGATGCCGTCGGCGCGATCTTCGATGGGGACCAAATGCCGCTCGCGCAGGAATTTGCGTCCCAGCCGGTCTTCCAGGATCGGCGCGTCGGGGAATTCGCTCGCAGCGGCCAGTGGCAGTTCGAGATATCCTGCGAGTGTGTCGGCCAAATCGCGCTCGGAGATCAGGCCGAGACGCGTAAGGACAACTTCCAGTCGCTCGCTCTCATCGGCGCGGGCACGTTTGGCGCGCTCCAATGCGGCTTCGGCCAGTTTGCCTTGCGCCACCAGATGGCGCGCGAAGTTCGAATGTTCGGAAGCGAACATTCTCCCGCGATCCGCCGCGATTGCGTGATCTTTTTTGCCCACCGCCATGCCGCCCTCTGGCAAGCAGTATGGACAAAAAAAATCAAGCTCCACAACCTCACATGTTTGTGTACAAACAAAAGCAACCCTTGCGAGTCCGCAACCGAAGGTAGACGGTGCAAGTCAGGGCTGAATATTCGGGGGGCGGGGCGATGCCTTTTTTCCGGACATTGTTTTGCGCTGCAACATTGACGCGCGCCACTTTGAGATTTCGAAGCACGCGCGCGGCTCGCCTGCGTCGCCACCTTTCTGCGATCCTCGTGATCGGCTTGACCGGGTTCAGCCTGTCGACGGCTGCGAATGGACCACCGGTGACGCTGCCGGGTGTCGTGGCCGGACAGGCCAGCGTCAACGCGACAGGAGCGTTTACATATAATATTCCCATTGCCGTTCCGCCTGGCACCGCAGGAATGGTGCCGTCGCTCTCACTCCAATATTCCAGCCAAAACGGCGATGGGATTGTTGGCCTCGGCTGGGGGCTGGGTGGGTTGTCGACGATCACCCGTTGCGCGCGCACTTACGCCCAGGACGCCGTGCATGGCGGCGTCAATTACGACATGAATGATCGCTATTGCCTTGACGGCCAGCGGCTGATCCTCACCAGCGGCACCTATGGCGCCACCGGCTCGCAATACCGGACCGAGATCGACGGCTTCCGCCAGATCACTGCCTACGGCACCGCCGGCAACGGTCCGGCGTGGTTCCAGGTGCAATTGAGAACCGGGCAGGTGCTGCAATACGGCAATACGACGAACTCCCAAATCCTGGCGGTGGGTTCGACCACCGCGCGCGCCTGGGCGATCAACCAGTTCACGGACACCAAGGGCAACTACTACACGGTCACCTATGTCAACGACACGACCAACGGGCAGTTCTATCCTTCGCAAATCAACTACACGGGCAATGCGTCGGCAAGCTTGACGCCCTATAATTCCGTGCAGTTCGTCTACACCACGCGGACCGACATCGTGCCCACCTACCAGGCGGGATCGCTTCAGCAAACCACGGTGCTGCTTTCCAATATCGAGACCTATAACGGCTCGTCGTTGGTCTTCAATTACGAACTTGCCTACACGCCCGCCTCTTCGAATGCCTCGCATGACGAACTCGATTCCGTCACGCAATGCGACGGCAGCGGCAATTGCCTCGCACCCACGACGTTCGGTTGGCAAGGCTCGCGCGACAGGCTGACGATGACAAGCACCGCGGTCTCGATCGCGCAAGGCGTAAATCCGGTGCGCTTTGCGCCCGGCGACTACAATGGCGATGGGCT
>JBEKLK010000393.1:0-3001 GCA_050010235.1 Rhizomicrobium sp. | reverse complement strand
CGACAAACCCGCATTGGCGCAGCCCGCACTGCAGAACCTCAAGATCGCGCTGCAGCAGGAGAACGACAACACGTTCGGCTGGTACGAGGCGGCTCAGGCTTACAGCGCCCTCGGCAACCAGCCGATGGCGGATCTCTCCACCGCAGAACGCTATTACAATGTCGGTGCGATGGTGCCGGCGGCGCATTTCGCCGGGATCGCCGCGCAAAAATTGCGCAAAGGATCAACCGATTGGCAACGCGCCACGGATATTATGGCCGTCGCGGGACCCCAGGCCAAAGACAGAAGCGAGTGAAAGCTCGCTTAGCGGAGACTTCATGACGGACCAATGGAAGACCGCCGGGTTGGGCGGTATCGCCGGCGCGGCGTTCGCGTTCATCGTTCTGTTCGGCGCCATCCGGTTGGGCGTCATTCCGGGCAATGATGCGGCGATACACGATTATCTGATGGCGCATCCCGGCATCGTCGCCGACATGCAGAACAAGCTGCAGCAGGAACAGGACCAGGCGACAGCGGAAGCCCAGCAGACCGCCGTCAGGAAACTGGGAATGAAGGCGTTCTTCGATCCCCGCATCGCTTTCATCACGGGGCCCGCAACCGCCAAGACCACCGTCGTCGAATTCTTCGACTACAACTGCCCCTATTGCCGCGAGTCCCTGCCGGCAGTGAAGAAGTTTTACGAAGCGCACAGAGATGCGCGTTTCGCTTTCATCGAATTTCCCATCAAGGGGAACGACTCCACGCTGGCGGCACGTGCGGCCATGGCGGCCCGCAAGCAGCCCGACAAATATCTCGCGTTCCACTTCATGCTCATGAACGAAGACGGCATTGTCGACCAGAATCTCCTGTTCGCGGATGCGCAAAAGGCCGGCCTCGATATTGCCAAGCTCAAAGCCGACATGACCGATCCCAAGATCGACCTGGCTCTCGCCGCCTCGCATGCGCTCGCGGACGCGGCAAACGTCACGGGCACGCCGGCCTTCATCGTCAACGGCAAGATGCGGGAAGGCGCGGTCGACTCCGACCTCCTGAACAAGATGGCGAAAGGTTGAGCCGAGGATTCCCCTTACTTCACGGACTCAAACAAGTCTTTCGGCTCTCGAGGCAATCGATCTTGAGAATCCCCTTGACGGACGTTGCATCCCTCGGAGCGATATCGAGAGCGCCCCGATAGACGTCTCTCGCGCCGGCCAGGTCGTGCGCCTGCAACATCAGCTGTGCCAGCGGGTGATAAATGCCGAGCGTATCGGGCATCAAACGCCGCGCATGTTCAAGCAACAGGATGCCGTCATAAGGGTTCCCGTTGCGGCCCAAACGGACGGCGTCGTACGGAATCTGCGAGTCCCCGAAAATCGGTGCTTCGCCATTGGGTATCGAGTCGAGAAATTCTATCGTGCCAGGCAGGTTGCCCGAGGCGAACAGCCGTTCGTAGGTGTCGACATACCCATGCTGAACCCGCAACAGAGGCAGCGCGGCGTCGCGAGCACTTCCGATTTCGACACGCGAGCGCCAAACGCCGCCGACCATGACGCCGGAAATTTCCCGGAGTGCCGCAAGGTCATTTAACGGATTACCCTTGACGAGTATGATATCCGCAATTGCCCCCGACTCGATGACGCCGAACAGGTCGCCGCTGCGCGCAGCGATTTTTTTGCGTACAAACTCGCCGGTGTTGGCGGTGACCGTTCTCAGGGCTTCGTAGTTGGTCAAACCAGCCGCGTGTAGCAAACCAAGCTCGATATGAATGCAATCGCCGGCCAGGCACGTATCGGGCGCGTCGGTGCCCGTCACGAAAGTGGCGCCAAGTTCGTGCAGGCGCTGGATCATGCGCAGCTGGATCGCGTACCGTTTGCCGATCGACGCGACGAATTTCGGCAAATTCTCGCGGTTGGAGTAGCTGTTGTTCCGCGGAAGCCATTCCTGGTACATGCTCGACGGCATATAGAGCATTTTTGGATCCGCAAGGACCGCGGCAAGGTTCGTCGCTTGCTCCGGTATTTGGTGAACCGCCACCAAATCGGGGTTCACAGCCACGTCGTGACTGACCACGGCTCGAGCCAATTGGTCGATTTGCAGGTCCGAGGCGTCCTCCGGCAAGATATTCAGAAACTCTTCGCCATGCGCGACGAGATCCATGCCATTTCCCCCGAAAAGTACATCCGGAGATACCTTCGGAATATGTCCCACGACGGGCATTCCGCGCTTATGCGCTTCGGCGACGACGGCGGTGAATTCCGGAAGCCGGAGGGCGTTGTAGATTTTGGCCATTTCGGCGCCCAGGCTTTTTTCGTGGTCAAGTATCGCGCCGACATCTGCGGCACTGCCGATGACATAGCGGCGCCGATTGGTCGGCGGATCGCCGTCAAGTATCGTCGTCGTCGATATGATGTGCGGACGGATGTCGGGGAGCGCGATGTGTTTGCGCCGCCAGACCAGCGGTTCTCCGTCGAAAGCCGCGATCGTCGTCACGCCATAATACACGAAGGACGTGAGCTCTTCGGGCGAGTTCGGATGCACGTGAAAATCCACGAGCCCCGGCAGGAGATAGGAGCCGTCGCCTTCAATCACATGGGCATTGGGTGGGATACTTATCTCTGTCGCGGGACCGATTTCCGCGATGCGTCCATCTCGCACGACGACGCTTTGGTCGGCCAGGACGACGTCGCGATCCATCGGAACGACCGATACATGACGAAACACGATGTCGCCCGCCGTTTGGGCGGCGACTTCTTTACCGGAGGCAAAGGCGCAAATGACGGCGACGCTCAAAATGAATTTGCCGAGCGCGGGGCAACGAAATCGGGCGCGACGCTGCTGCACGAGGCCGTTCTCGCCAAAATGGATATCTCTTCGTTCCGAACCCGAGTTCGCAACATTAAGCATCTGACGCACTCGCCCCCACTACCCTTTAAGGCTTTGGACAATGGGTTCGCCTTTGATCTCTTTGTAGGCGCTGGTTGTGATCGGCACGGCCCAGAAGTCGTGAAACCACCGGCCCAGC
>JBEKLK010000392.1:0-3004 GCA_050010235.1 Rhizomicrobium sp. | reverse complement strand
CTGCGACTTTTCCTGCCATTGATACATTTCGGCCTTGCGCGCCACGGCCACCTGATCGGGGAAGTTCACCGCGAGATCGGAATCGGCAATAAACGCTTTGGCGGTGGCCGGCCCTATCACATGGACAAGCTTGCCCTCGTTCGCCGGGGCGGGCGTGGTGTCCTGAAGTTCGACTGTGCTGGTCGCGGCCGCGTTCAGGCCGACAATGGCCTGAACCGCGCGGCCCTCGTTCCACCACAGAAGACCCACGGCGACGATGATCAGAACGGGTCCCAGGAGAATCCCGAGAAAGGATCCGAACAGGCGCGAGAAAAATCCCCGCGATGTGGTCTCCGTATAGATATCCGGCATGATGGTCCCTGCGACGCAGTTGCTGGCGCGAGACTAGCCGAGATGCGCGGCGTCAAAAAGGCGCAACGTCTGTTGCATCGCAGCGTGAAAAATTTGAACCTTTATGTTTGATTCGCGTTAACGGCTCCGGGCGAGGAGAAAATATCCATGTTCACACCAGATATTGCCTTCAGGCGTTTCTCTTGCGCGCTTGCGATTGTCGCGGGGCTTGCGACTCTCACCGCAGGCTCCGCTTTCGCGTATGATTGCGCCAACGGTTATCGCGGCGACTATTATCGCTATCGCCACGACGGTTACGGCACCGGAAATTATTCCTGTGTTGGCGGTTTCCACGATTGCCGCTACGAAGGCGACCGCGGCGGTTATTACCATGACGATTATCGGGACGGTTACCGCTATTCCGGACACCGTTACGACGAGCGTTATCGCCACTACGATCGCGACGACTATTATCGCTGGTAGAGATCACATCTGCATCGTCCAGCCTTCGACGGCCATCGCGGCCTGACGAACGGCTTCGGACAATGTGGGGTGGGGATGGCTGGTGCGCGCGATGTCTTCCGAGGCCGCGCCGAACTCGATGGCCAATGCGGCTTCCGAAATCATGTTGCCTGCTTCCGCGCCCAGGATGTGTACGCCCAGCACGCGGTCGGTTTTCGCATCGGCCAGCACTTTCACGAATCCGTCAGTAGCCGCGATGGTCTTGGCCCGGGCGTTGGCGGTAAAGGGGAATTTGCCGCTTTTGTAGGCGATACCGGCCGTCTTCAGGTCTTCTTCCGTCTTTCCCACGCTCGCGACTTCCGGCGCGGTGTAGACCACCGCGGGAATCGCGTCGTAGTTCACGTGTCCTGCCCGCCCCGCGATGTTCTCGATGCAGGCCACCGCTTCGTCTTCCGCCTTGTGCGCAAGCATCGGGCCTTCGCGGCAATCGCCGACGGCCCAGATGCCCGCGACATTCGACTTGAAATGCGCATCGGTCGCCACGCGCCCGCGCGGATCGCGCTTCACGCCGGCGTCTTCCAGCCCGAGCCCGTCGGTGTATGGCTTGCGTCCGATCGCGACGAGCACGACATCGGCGTCGAGCGTCTGTTTCTCGCCCGCGCCCGCTTCGACGTTGACCCGCAAATTGTCGCCCTTCTTGTCGATGCCCGCGACTTTGGTGGAAAGCAGGAATTTCATGCCCTGGCGCTGCAGGATGCGCTGGAACTGCTTTGCGACTTCGCCGTCGAGTCCCGGCGTGATGCGGTCGAGGAATTCGACGACCGTCACGTCGCTGCCGAGCCGGCGCCACACGGAGCCGAGCTCGAGACCGATATAGCCCGCGCCCACCACGACCAGCCGCTTCGGCACCGATTTGAGCGTCAACGCGCCCGTCGACGAGACAATGGTTTCCTCATCGACGGTGACGCCCGGCAAGGGCGCCACGTCGGAGCCGGTGGCAATGACGATGTTTTTGGCCGTGAGAGTCCGCGTGGTGCCGTCGGGGCGCGTGATGATCACCTGGCCGGGATTGAGGATACGCGCTTCGCCCACGATCGCTTCGGATTTGTTCTTCTTGAGCAGGAATTCGACACCGCGGGTGAGTTCGCCCACGACCTTCGTCTTGTGCGCCATCATAGCGCCGAGATCGAGGCTCACCGCGCCTGTCTTGACGCCAAGCTTCGGGAAATCCTTCTCCGCCTTCTCGAACAGCTCGCTCGTGAACAGAAGTGCCTTGGACGGGATGCAACCGACATTGAGGCAGGTGCCGCCGAAGGTCCCGCGCTTGTCGATGCAGGCGCTTGAGAGGCCAAGCTGGCCCGCGCGGATCGCCGCGTTGTAACCGCCCGGCCCTCCGCCGATGACGACGACGTCGAATTGATCGCTCATTTCGATGAATTCTTCTCCAGGGATGTAGCAATGCGCTCGAGTGATTTGTTCCGGCGGTGCTCGCGCGCCTTTTCCTTTTTACGGTCCGAGGCGGCCTGGCCGCTCTCGCTCGTCAACCAAAAGAGGAACACCCATGCTGCAATCGGCCCCAGCACGATGATCCACAGAAACACATTATCTAGGAAGGTCGGCGCCATGTCGGTCCCCTTCGCAAATTCGACGTCGCCCGTCCAGTCCGGGGCATGTCGGTGTCGGAAATATGGCCATGCGACAACGCTCAAACGTCCAGCAACAGGCGTTGCGGATCTTCAAGGTTTTCCTTGACGCGCACGAGGAACGTCACAGCTTCCCGTCCGTCGACCAGGCGGTGATCGTAGGACAGCGCCAGATACATCATGGGGCGGATTTCGATTTTGTCGTCCACCACCACGGGCCGCTTCTGGATCTTGTGCATGCCGAGCACGCCGGATTGCGGCGAGTTGAGGATGGGCGTCGACATCAGCGAGCCGAACACGCCCCCATTGGTGATCGTGAACGTTCCGCCCTGCAGTTCTTCGAGCTTGAGCTTGCCGTCGCGGGCGCGCGTGCCCAGATCGGAAATCGCGGATTCGATTCCGGCCAGCGACAGCCTGTCGGCATCGCGCACCACGGGTACGATCAATCCGCGTTCGGTCGAGACCGCCACGCCCATGTCGTAATAATTCTTGTAGACGATGTCGTCGACTTCGATTTCGGCGTTGACATTGGGCAGCTCCTTGAGCGCCGCAATGCACGCCTTCACGAA
>JBEKLK010000391.1:0-3055 GCA_050010235.1 Rhizomicrobium sp. | reverse complement strand
GAGTCCGGCATCAAGAAGGTCGATCTCGGCGACAAGGGCATCTGGTATCGGCTGAGGGTCGGACCTTTCGCCAGCAAGACCGACGCAGGCGCGCTTTGCGGCAAGCTGAAGGCCGATGGGGGAGACTGCATTCCGGCCAAGCAGTAAGGCGCGGGAGCAGCCGGGACGCATGCGCACACGGGCGATCTATGGCTGTGCCGGGACGGCATTGAGCGCGGAGGAACGCGATTTTTTCGCCGACGCGCAGCCATGGGGATTCATCCTGTTCGGACGCAACATCGTCGATCGCGAACAGGTGCGCGATCTGGTGAACGCATTGCGCGCCACGGTGGGCGATGCCTCAGCGCCGGTTCTGATCGATCAGGAAGGCGGGCGGGTGGCGCGTCTCAAACCTCCGCACTGGAAAGAGCGGCCGCCTGCGTCCGTGTTCGGAGCTTTGCATGTCGCCGCCGCGGAGACGGCGCACGAAGCGGCCTATCTCAATGCGCGGCTGATGGCGCATGAACTCGCGGATCTCGGCATCAATTTCGATTGCCTGCCGGTGCTGGACTTGCCCGTGGACGGCGCGGATGCGGTGATCGGCGATCGCGCCTTCTGCCGCGACGTCACCACCATTATCGACCTCGGCCGCGCGGTGATTGAAGGAATGATCGACGGCGGCGTTTTGCCGGTGATGAAACACATTCCCGGCCACGGCCGCGCCACCGCCGATTCGCACTTCGCGCTGCCGCGCGTCTCGACCCCGGCCGACGAACTGCGCGCGACCGATTTCGTGCCGTTCCGCAGCCTCAACCATTGCCCGGTCGCGATGACGGCGCATGTCGTGTACGAGGCGATCGACGCGGAGAACCCCGCGACCACCAGCGCCCGGGTGATTCGCGGCATCGTCCGCGGCGAGCTCGAATTCGGCGGCCTTTTGCTTTCCGACGACTTGTCGATGAAGGCGCTTGAGGGCCCGCTTTCGGCACGCGCGAGAGCGGCGCAGTTCGCCGGCTGCGATGTGGTGCTTCACTGCAACGGCAGTATGGAAGAAATGTGCGAAATCGCCGCCGAAGCCAAACCGCTGGACGACATTCACCTCAAACGGGCCCAAACTGCGCTGGCACATCTGGCGCCCCCCGAGGCGTTCGATGTCGATGCCGGCGAGGCGCGCCTTGCCGAGCTCTTGAGGATACCGAGTCCTTTAAGGATAGAAGCGTGAGCGAGATCGACGACACGTTCGAGGACATGGAATCTGCCGCGGTCGCGACGCTGGAGGAGGCGCTTGTCGTCACCGTCGACGGTTTCGAAGGTCCGCTCGACCTGTTGCTGGCGCTCGCCCGCAGCCAGAAGGTCGATATCGCGAAAATCTCCGTCCTCAAGCTGGCGGACCAATATCTGGAATTCATCGAATCCGCGCGCGGGCGCAATCTGGAGCTCGCAGCCGACTATCTCGTCATGGCGGCTTGGCTTGCCTATCTCAAATCGCGGCTCATCCTGCCGCAGCCGCCGTCCGCCGAAGGCGAGCCCACGGCGGACGAACTGGCGACGCTGCTGCGCTGGCGCCTGCAGCGGCTGCAGGCGATGCGCGAAGCCTCCACGCGGCTGATGGCGCGCGACCGGCTGGGGCGCGAAGTGTTCGCCCGCGGCGCGCCGGAGCCCGTCAAAGTCATCAAGCTCGTGACCCACACCGATTCGCTGTACGACCTGCTCACGGCTTACGCGACCCAGCGGGTCAAGCGCTCGGGCGGCCAGACCTATCGCCCGGTTATGGCGCCCGTGCTGCAGATCGAGGAGGCGAGGGCGCGGCTGGAACGCATGCTGGGCCGGATCGGCAATTGGAGCATCCTGACCAGCCTTTTGCCGTTCGAGTGGTCCGGGGGCGTGCGGCGGCGTTCCGCTCTTGCGAGTACGCTTCTCGCGTGCCTAGAACTGACGCGTGACGGCAAAATGGAGATTCGTCAGCTGAGGCCTTTCGACGATATCTATGTGAAGGATCGCCCGCCCGTCCTGGAGGCCGTGTCATGAATCGCGTCGTAAGATTGGTGGAAGTGGCGCAAGTGACGGAAATGACCGAGGACGAGATCGTGGCGCGCGAAAACCATGACGCTGCGCCGGCCGATCCCGCGGCGCTCAATGCTGAGCATCTGAGGATGGCGGAAGCGATTCTGTTCGCCGCCTCGCAGCCGCTGGACGAGAAGGCGCTGGCAACATCGCTGCCCGAAGGGGCGAATCTCGGAGCCATCCTGGCCGAGCTTCAATCCATCTATGAGCAACGCGGCGTAAACCTCGTCCACATCGCAGAAAAATGGCAATTCCGCACCGCGCCGGACCTCGCGTTCCTGCTGCGCAAGGAACAGCCCGAGCAGAAGCGGCTGTCGCGTGCCGCCATCGAGACCCTGGGCATCGTCGCCTATCACCAGCCGGTGACGCGGGCCGAGATCGAAGATATTCGCGGCGTCATGCTCTCCAAGGGCACCATCGACACGCTGATGGAAGTGGGCTGGGTCAAGATCCGGGGCCGCAAGCGCACACCGGGCCGGCCGGTCACCTACGGCACGACGGAAGCGTTCCTGGTGCATTTCGGGCTGGAGAACGTGAACCATCTGCCGGGCGTCGACGAATTGCGGGCCGCGGGCTTTCTCGATGCGGTGCCGCCGTCCGGCTTCGACGTTCCCAACCCGAGCGACCAGCTCGCACCCGACGAAGACCCCTACGAAGGCGACGATCTCGCCACCGGCAGCGCCGATCCGCATGATGCGGGGGAGTTGGGGTAGGGGTGGGTCGCGCGAGCGCGCACCACCCCTTATCATGGCCGGGCGCAGACCTAGCCACCTACCCGCCGCGCACTAGTCGAAGCACGGCACGCGGAGAGTCATAATGCACATAGGTTTTTCGCGAATCCAAATTAAGGGTTATCGCCGCCTCAAGTTGCTCGATCTGCGTTTGGCACCGTTCAATGTCATGATTGGTGCCAACGGTGTTGGAAAATCGTCAATACTCGAAGTTATGGACATATTGGCTTCGTCAGCAGAGGGGACGCTTGAAGCGGCAATTTCAAATGGTGGGGGTATCG
>JBEKLK010000390.1:0-3070 GCA_050010235.1 Rhizomicrobium sp. | reverse complement strand
ATCTGCCGCTATTTCGAGGAGCTCAATCCGGCGCCCGCATTGTTCGGCACCGGGGCGCTCGGGCGCGCGATGGTGGAGATGTGGATGCGGCGGGCGGAATTCCGGCTGTGGAATCCGATGAGCCAGGTGTGGATCCATTCCGATCCGCGCACGGCCCCCGTCGTGCCGCACCAATATAAGGAGTTCGGCGAGATGAACCGCAAGGTCGTCGCGAACGCGATGGCGTGGATCGACAGCGAACTGGCGGACGGGCGCGAATTCCTTGCGGGAGCCGAGTATTCCATGGCCGACATCGTGCTGCTGTGCGGCATCGATTTCGCCAAATTCGTCAACATGGAGATGCCGGACGGTTGCGCGCATCTGCGCCGCTGGCATGCGCGCGCGTCGGCGCGCCCAAGTGCGGCGGCATAAGAACCAGGAAAATTTAACGCAGAGGTCGCAGGGGATTCGCGGGGGACGCAGGGGAAGATGCTGCGCTTCGCGCTCAAATCCTCTGCGACCTCAGCGCAACCTTGGCGCAACCTTGGCGCCCACTGCGTTAAAACTTTTCTCACTCGCAAAACATTTTCACCTTCGCCCGGCCGCGGTCGTGATCGATGTCGATGACCGTGTCGGTCAGCTGCTCGATCAGCTCGTCCAGATTTTCCGGCTTGATCTGGTTCAGATCGAAATCGACGCCTTTTTCCCGCAACGCATCGTTCACCTGCGTGCGCGCCTTGGGCGGCAGGAAATTCGCCAGTTTCACGCCCGCGCGCAAAAGCTGGAACGGCACCCGGATATTGACTTTCGTCAAGGTGTCCGCGCTGCCTTCGTCTTCCGCCTCCACCACCACGCGCAGATATTTCGGCAGGGGTTTGCGCGCCGCGGGTGCGGCAGCCTCGCCGTTCGGCGCGCGCTCCAGCGCCGCGATCAGGCGTTCGGCTTCGTCGGCGGTGATTTTGCCGGCGGCCAGCATGTCCAATATCTGCTTGCGGTTCTCGCTCATGGGTTTCTCCTCATACGATCCGGATGAAAACGGAGCCGTGGGGATGATCGACATCGATCAGCGTTCCCCTGAGGCTCGCGAATATCTGCCAAACTGCGACGGGCTTCGCCCAGGCGCTTCGTCCGCCTGCCAGCCACAGGATGGCCAGCACGGGCAGCGCCAGAAGCGCGACCGGCAGCAGCAAAATCCACAACAGGAACAGCGGCAGCCAGAGCCGGAAGAATCTCCGGTGCTCGCCGCAAACCGCGACGCTCATCCACAACGGAATCATGACCGTTCCTCCAATTCGCGAATGGCGTCCTCTGCCGTGATCTCGCCGCGCGCGAGGCGGTCGAGCACGTCGCTGCGCGCCGGCGCGGGATCGATGTCGACGAATTCGAGCGCCTGCGAGATACGGTTGAGGCGCGCCTTGATCGTCGGATAGCTGACGCCGAACATCTGCTCCATCTCCTTGATGGAGCCGTGGGCGCGCACGAAGGCCGCCACGAACACCTGGTCCTCGACCGGCAATTGTGCGAGTTGGGGCGGCGCGAAACTGCCCTCGATGGCGATACCGCTGTCGACGAGCCGCACCCGCTCCACGATCAGGGATGCTCCCTGGGTGAGCCTGGTCAGTTCCTGCCAGTCCTTGAGGTTTTTGGGCATTTTTCGGCTTCAAAATTCATTCAGGCAATACATAAATCAAG
Organism: Rhizomicrobium sp.; assembly: GCA_050010235.1. GTDB lineage: Bacteria > Pseudomonadota > Alphaproteobacteria > Micropepsales > Micropepsaceae > Rhizomicrobium. The sequence goes on along the minus strand of JBEKLK010000390.1, from coordinate 1,399 downwards.
AAAATCAATTTTTCAAGTGCATTTTTTCAATAATATTGATTTACGGGCCGAGCGCCTTCCAGAGCCGGGCGAAATCCGCCCGCGCGTCGATCCAGGTCTTCACCCGGGGAATAAGGACGACGGGGGCCGGCACGAAACGCCGGAGTGTCGCCATCGTCTCTTCGAGCGGCACGGCCCCGTCGGCGCTGTCGTCGATGACAAGCGCCGCCACGTTCAGCTCCCGGCGGGCCAGCACGTCGAGGGCCGTCAGGACGTGACTGATCGTGCCGAGATAACTTCCCGCCACCACGACGAGCGGCACGCGCAACGCCGCCATCCAGTCGAGCACGGTGTGCGTTTGATCGAGCGGCGCCATCGCACCGCCCACGCCTTCGATGAAAAGCGTGCCCGGCTCCGCGGCGATTGCGTCGCGGCACAGTGCGACAAGAGATTCGAAATCGATGGCCTGGCCCTCGCGCGCGGCCGCCATGTCGGGCGACAGGGGCGCGGCGAACCGCCAGGGCGAAATGCGCTCGATCGATTCCGGCGTGATCGGCACGTCGAGAGCTTCCAGCAGCACGCCGGCATCGCTCACCGCGGCCGTTGCAATATCGAAACCGCTCGCGACGGGTTTCAGCGCGGAGACCTGCGCGTTGGCCTTTCGCAGGTGACGCACCAGCCCGGCCGTCACGAATGTCTTGCCGATATCGGTGCCCGTGGCCGTGACGAAGAATGCGCTCATGCTTTCATCGGAAGAATTTTCGCGGCGACGAGTTTCGCCAGCCTCGCGATTTCGTCGTCGGGGTGACCGGCCGTGAACGCGAGGCGCAGACGCGCGGTTCCGGCCGGAACCGTCGGCGGGCGAATGGCGATGGCGAGAAAGCCCGCCCGCTCCAGGATCTGTTGCGCTTCCAGCGCCGCGATTTCGCTGCCCATCACGATGGGCACGATGGGGCTTTGCGCCAGCGGCAGATCGCAGGCGCGCGTGAAACTTTGCGCCCTGGCGAGCGGCCGCCCGGCCAGTTCCGGATCGGCTTCGATAATGTCGAGTGCCGCGAGTGCGGCAGCCACGCAGGCGGGCGGCAGGCCGGTCGAATAGATCAGCGTGCGCGCGCGCGTCTTGACCAGATCGATTACGGCGTTCGACGCGCACAGATAGCCGCCATAGGAACCCAGCGCCTTGGAGAGCGTGCCCATCTGAAGATCGATCGGCGCTTTCGCGCCGTCCGCGAATGCCGAACCGCGCCCGTTTGCGAGCACCCCCAGGCCATGCGCATCATCGGACATCAGCCACGCCTCATGTGCGTGCGCGATGCGCGCCAGCGCGTGCAGCGGCGCGAGATCTCCGTCCATCGAAAACACGCCGTCGGTCACGACCAGCGCGTGGGCATGTTTCATCCGCTCGCAAGCCAGCAGCGCT
>JBEKLK010000389.1:0-4029 GCA_050010235.1 Rhizomicrobium sp. | reverse complement strand
AGATGGGACTGCATCTCGGCATGGAAGTGCCCGGTTGGCCGCCCGAGAACATCGAAGATCTGGCCAAGCGTTACGAGGACCAGTACTGAACCCTTCGGGGTAACGAAACAAAGAGTGCGTCATCCGGCGGTGCGAGCGAGGCGAGCTCCGAAGGATAATGGGGAAGTCCAATGCGTCACCGCAATGCAGGCCGTAAGCTCAATCGCACCAGTTCGCACCGCACGGCGATGTTTGCGAACATGATGGCGGCGCTGATCAAGCACGAGCAGATCAAGACGACCTTGCCCAAGGCGAAGTCGCTTCGTCCGGTCGTGGAGAAGCTCGTCACCCTGTCGCGCCGCGGTCCCACCGATCTGCATGCGCGCCGCCAGGCGATCGCGCAGGTGCGCGACCTCGACCAGGTCAAGAAGCTGTTCGATGTGATCGGTCCGCGCTATGCGGCACGTCCGGGCGGTTACACCCGCGTGCTCAAGGCCGGTTTCCGCTATGGCGACAATGCCGAGATGGCGCTCATCGAGTTCGTCGACCGCGATGAGGATGCCAAGGGTCTGGATTCGGGACCGGTGGCGAGTGATGAAGACTCTGAGAGCGCGGAGTAATCTTCGCGACAGGTTCGACGGCTAAAATGAGGGGCGGCCCGCAAAGCCGCCCTTTTGCGTTTGTGGCATTTGTCGTGTGAACGGTGTGGTTTCGTTGAAGGAGCGATCGATGAAGTCCAATTTGTTTGTCGCCATATCCGGCCTTGCGGGGGTACTGCTGTTCGCGCCGCTGTCGGCGCAAGCCCAATCGCGGATTGGCGCGGTTCCCCAATCGATGCCGCAGGTCCAGCTCACCTTCGCGCCGGTCGTAAAGCGCGTCGCGCCCGCGGTCGTCAACGTCTATGCGCGCAGCGTGGTGCAGGCGCCAATGAACCCGCTGTTCAACGATCCCCTGTTCCAGAGGTTTTTCGGCGTCTCTGCAGCAATCACTCGGCTCCGGCGTCATCGTGCGCGCGGACGGCGTCATTCTCACCAACAATCATGTGGTCGAGGGCGGGCAGGACATCGTCGTCGCGCTCGCCGACAAACGTGAATTCAAGGCGCGCGTGCTGCTGGCCGATTCGCGCACCGACCTTGCCGTGCTCAAGATCGACACCAAAGGTGAGAAACTGCCCACGGTCGAATTCGGCGATAGCGACAAGTTGGAAGTGGGCGACCTTGTGCTCGCGATCGGTGATCCGTTCGGTGTGGGACAGACGGTGACGATGGGAATCGTCTCCGCGCTGGCCCGCACGCAAGTGAGCGCGAGCGACTACCAGTTCTTCATTCAGACCGACGCCGCCATCAATCCCGGCAATTCCGGTGGCGCGCTGGTGACGACGGATGGGAAGCTCGCCGGCGTCAACACGGCGATCTATTCCCGCTCCGGCGGTTCTGTGGGGATAGGATTTGCGATTCCTGCCAACCTGGCGCGGCGCGTGGTCGAAGGCGCGCTGGGAGGTGGCGGCGTGAAGCTCGCATGGATCGGCGCGGACGGTCAGCCGGTCACTGCCGAGATCGCCCAATCCATGGGGCTTGGGCGTCCGGGCGGCGTGTTGCTCAAGAGCGTCTTTCCGGGTGGGCCGGCGGCGAATGCCGGTCTGCGCTCGGGACAAGTCGTTGAGTCCGTCGACGGCACGGAAGTCGATGACATGCAGGGTCTCAATTACCGCATTGCAACGCACAAGGCTGGCGACGTCGTCAGGGTTCATGTTGAAGGCGGGGGCGCGGCGCACGACGTCGCGGTGACGCTCGGCCTGCCACCCGAAACGCCTCCGCGGCAATTGACTGCCGTCGCGGGACGCAATCCTCTCACCGGCGCCAAGGTCGAGAATCTTTCGCCGGCCGTCGCCGTCGACCTGCAGATGGAACTGATGGAAAAAGGCGTCGTGGTCGCGTCCGTGGCCGAGGGCACGATTTCCGCCAATCAGGGATTCCAGCCGGGCGATATCGTCCGGTCGGTGAACGGCGCTGCAATCGGAAGCGTGGGCCAGTTGCAGGCCGCGCTCAATGGTGCTGGCGGACACTGGGACATGGTCGTGCAGCGCGGGGAGCAAAAGCTCACATTGAGCGTCAGCGAATAGCTGCGCCGAAATTGAGACACAATGACCGGTCAGTCTGACCTCTCAGTTGGGAGGCGATGATGAACAGGAATTGCGCAATGGGGTTGGCGCTGCTGTGTGCAATCGCTAGCCCGGCGGTGGCGCAAGGGCTGAATGTCCTGCACCCGGATGGTCCGTACACGCAGGCGGCCACGGGTATGACCTATCCTATTTCGGTAGGCGATTTTCAACGCCTCAGTATCATTCGCTACAAGAGTGACGGCACAGATGAAAGTGTGGGTTACAATCAGTCGACGCCGGGGAGCGAGATCGTGGCGACCGTATATATGTTTCCGTCGCCTAGCCTCACGAGCATATTTTCACCTCAGTCCGTCGTCGACGATGCCCGTAACAGCCTGTGCAATTCACAGTTTCATGCCGTTCAGCAGGAGATTGTGAGCGCGCATCCGGACTCGGTCTTGAAAAGCGAGGGAGCCGCTATCCTCACACAGGGTAGCGCGGTCTACACCGGGCACCAGGCGTCCTACATACTCACCCACGCTACATTTTTGGGCAGAATGAAGGGTTTGGCACGTTCGGATGTCTACTTGTTTTGTTACGCGGGCGGGAAGTGGTCTGTGGAGTATCGTATCGACTATCCCGTTGATTTTGACGCGAGCATTGCTATTGCAAATTTCATGCGAGATTTGACGTGGACGATTCCGCCCGAGAAATGAAAGCGGCAGTATCTGTGGCGGAGCGCGCAATCGCGGACTAAGCTCTACGCATGTCCGATCTTTTCGAAGCCGGTGGCTTGCCCAATGACGCGCCGCGGCCCTTGGCCGACAGGTTGCGGCCGAAGACGCTCGGCGAAGTCGTTGGCCAGGATCATCTCCTGGGTCCCGAAGGCCCCATCGGTCGGATGGTGGCGCAGGGTCGCGCCCATTCGATCGTTTTGTGGGGACCTCCGGGAACGGGCAAGACCACGATTGCGCGGCTCCTGTCGACGGCGTTCAAGCTCCATTTCGAGCAATTGTCGGCGGTGTTTTCCGGCGTTGCCGATCTGAAGAAAACCTTCGATGCCGCGCGCCAGCGGCGCAAGACGGGGCAGGGCACGCTTCTCTTCGTCGATGAAATCCATCGCTTCAATCGCAGCCAGCAGGACAGTTTCCTGCCCGTGGTCGAGGACGGAACGGTGGTGCTGGTGGGCGCCACCACGGAGAATCCGTCTTTCGAACTCAATGGCGCATTGCTGTCGCGCGCGCAGGTTCTTGTGCTGCGTCGGCTTGACGATGCGGCGCTCGAAACGCTGCTGGAGCGCGTCGAAGCGCATTATGGCGAAAAGCTTCCGCTCACACCCGATGCCCGCGCCAGCCTGCGTGCGATGGCCGACGGCGACGGACGCTATTTGCTCAATCTCGCGGAGGAAGTCGCGGCGCTGAAGGCGGTCAAGCCGCTGGATTCAGCGGCGCTCGTCGCGGCGGTGCAGCGGCGCGCGCCTCTCTACGACAAGAGCCGCGAGGAGCACTACAATCTCATCTCCGCCCTTCACAAATCGATCCGCGGTTCCGATCCCGATGCGGCTCTCTATTGGATGGCGCGCATGCTGGCGGGCGGCGAGCAGCCGCTCTACATCGTGCGCCGGCTCGTGCGCGCGGCGGTGGAGGATATCGGCCTCGCCGATCCGCAGGCCGTCGTTCAGGCGCTTGCGGCCAAAGACGTCTACGATTTCCTGGGAAGTCCGGAAGGCGAGATCGCGCTGGTGCAGGCGGTTCTCTATCTGGCGAGCGCGCCCAAATCGAATGCCGTTTATAAAGCGCAAGGCGCCGCCATGCGCGCCGCCGAGGACCACGGCTCGTTGATGCCGCCGGCGCATATCCTCAATGCGCCCACCAAGCTGATGAAAAAGCTCGGTTACGGCAAAGGCTACGAATACGACCACGAGGCCGAAGGCGCCTTCTCCGGCCAGA
>JBEKLK010000388.1:0-5146 GCA_050010235.1 Rhizomicrobium sp. | reverse complement strand
CCGTGTCGCCGCCGCCGATATCGAGCGTGGGATCGGCTTCGGCATAACCGAGCGCCTGGGCTTCGGCGAGTACGTCCGCGAACGGCCGGCCCGTCGCCTCCATCTGAGTGAGAATGTAATTGCAGGTGCCGTTCAGAATGCCGCGCACCGCGCCGATGCCGTAGGCGATCAGGCTTTCGCGCAGCGCGCGCACGATCGGGATACCGCCCGCGGCGGCCGCTTCGAAGCGCAGCGCCACGCCGCGCTCTTCGGCGAGAACGGCGAGCTCGGCGCCGTGATACGCCAGCAGCGCCTTGTTGGCCGTCACGACGTGCTTGCCGGCCTCGAGCGCGGACTGCACAAGCGCGCGCGCCGGTCCGTCTTCGCCGCCGATCAATTCGACCACAACGTCGGCATCGGTTTTCGCGAGCGCTGCGACGTTTTCGGCCCACGCAATTCCCGAGACATCCGCGGCGCGCTTCTTTGTCCGCTCGCGCGCCGACACCATGATACATTCGAGAGGCCGGCCTGCCCGTTCCGCAAGTTCCGCGCCGCGCGTCAGCAGAAGACTGGCGACACCGCCGCCGACAGTGCCCAGGCCTGCGATCGCAACGCGCAAGGGTCTCGTCATTTCGCGGCTTCCAATTGGGGCGCCGCCTGGTTGGCGCGCGACGACAAGAACTTCTTCACATTGCGCGCGGCCTGACGGATGCGGTGCTCGTTCTCGACCAGCGCGATGCGCACATAACCCTCGCCATATTCGCCGAAGCCGAGGCCAGGCGACACGGCGACCTTCGCATCGACCAGAAGTCGCTTGGCGAACTCCAGCGATCCCATGGCGCGGAATTCTTCGGGAATCGGCGCCCAGGCAAACATCGACGCAGGCGGCGCGGGAATTTTCCATCCCGCACGCCCCATGCTTTCGACCAGCACATCGCGCCGGCTGCGATAGATCGCGCGGATTTCGGCGACACAATCTTGCGGGCCGCCCAGCGCCGCCGCCGCCGCCACTTGCACGGGCGTGTACGCGCCGTAATCGAGATAGGATTTGATGCGGGCCAACGCCGCGATCAGTTTCTTGTTGCCGGCCGCAAACCCCATGCGCCAGCCCGGCATCGCATAAGTTTTGCTCAGCGATTGGAATTCGATCGCGATATCCCTGGCACCATCCACTTGCAGGATCGAAGGCGGCGGCTCGTCGAAATAGATGTCTGCATAGGCGAGATCGGACAGCACCCAGATTTCGTGCTTGCGCGCGAATGCAATAATCTCCCGATAGAAATCGAGATCGACGGTTTGTGCCGTGGGATTCGAAGGATAGTTCACCACCAGCGCCGAAGGCGACGGCACCGAATGGCGCACCGCCGCGCCAATGCGGCTCAGATATTCTTCGGGCGATGTCGACGGCACGTGACGGATCGCAGCGCCCGCCATGATGAACCCATAGGCGTGGATCGGATAGGCCGGGTTCGGCACCAGCACGACGTCGCCGGGTGCAGTGATCGCCTGCGCGAGATTGGCGAATCCTTCCTTCGATCCCAGCGCCGCGATCACCTCGCTGTCGGGATCGAGCGTCACGCCGAAGCGCTGCTTGTAGTAGGACGCCATCGCGCGCCTGAGGCCCTTGATGCCGCGCGAAGCCGAATACCGATTGGTGCGCGGATCGCGCGCCGCTTCAACCAGCTTGTCGACGATATGCTTGGGCGTGGGCATGTCCGGATTGCCCATGCCGAAATCGATGATGTCTTCGCCGCGACCGCGCGCTTCCGCCTTGAGGCGGTTGACCTCTTCGAAGACGTAAGGCGGCAGCCGCCGAATGCGATGAAATTCGCTTTGCATGGGAACCAACTCTCGCGCCTGCAACATCAAGGCAAATCTTGCGGCGCGTCAACGGCGGAAAAGCGGGCGTGCCGCCTTTCGCAGGCCGTCGACAGTGCGGAAGCTATTGCGTGGCGCCGGCGCGCCTAGCTCTGGAGGAAAATCTCGGCGCGCCGATTGCCTTCTTCGCCTTGTGGCATGGATTCGTAATAAACCGGCTCCGAATCCCCGACCGCTTCAACCAGAACTTTGCTCGCCGGGACACCCTCGCGAATCAGTTCCTGCGCAACGGCCTTGGCGCGCGCCTGCGAGCGCTCGAAATTCCAGATCAGGTGGCGCTGAAGGGTCATGTTGGCCGTGCGGCTCGACGAATGTCCGACGACCCGGATGAAACCCTGGCCGCCATTAGCCTGGTATGCCTGAACGGCAGCGCGAACCTGCGCACGCGCTTCTGTGCCCAGGATTGTCGTGTCGTGCGGAAAGAACACGACGGCTGTCGGCGGCAAACCGGCGGCGTTGGCATAGACGCTCGGCGAAGACGGTGCGACCGACGCAGTCTGCAGCGCATCGAAATTGGCGACGACAGCGCCGGTCATCTGCTCCGGTCCGCCCATGGCGCGCGATGTGGCCGGCGGCGGATCGCCGGCAATCTCCGAATGCTTCAAACTTACCGCCGCTGCGGGGCTGGTCGGCACGATCGCGCCGGGTTGAATTCCTGCCGTGCCGCTCAATGATGCCGTCTGCTCATAGCGGGCCAAGACGGGTTGCGACACGAACTGGCCAACCGACGGATCGAGGGGCGGCGCGGTTGAGCGTTGAAAACCCAGATTGTCTTCTGCCGCGGTTTGCGGGAGCGCACCCAATGCAACGGCGCCCCCTGCGGTGGCGGGCACAGCCGGAATCGCACCCGTCGCCGACGTGACCGCCGGCGGAGGCTCGGCCATCGCGACCCTGGTTTCAGGCGCGGCAGCTGGCGCCGGAGACGATGCATCGGCTGTTACGGCAGGAGCAGCGGCGGCCGGGGTCGGTGCGGCGGGTGCTGTGTTGTCCGCCATAGGCGCGGGGGCTGGGGCGCTCGGCGGCGTCGCATCGGCGGGGACGGCAGGCAAAGTGCCAGGCATGCTCCCAACCACTCTTGCGGCTTTGATTGGCATCGCTGGTCGCCGTGTCCGCGACCTGTTCGGTCGGTGCGGCGTCCGGCGGCGGTGGAGCAGAAGCTTCCGTCCCGCCTCTCAATGCATCCCCACTGTATTGCGCGCGTGCCTTGTCGGCGGCGAGGGAATCCGCAACCTGTTTTTGCTCATCGGCGGTCGACGCCGGCGCGGGTTTGTTCGGCACATTGGCCAAATCGGGAGTCTGGCTGTTTTCGGCAGTGGTCTCATCCGGCGACGTGTTTGCCGCCTGATCATTGCCGCCGATCCATGTCGTGGGATCGACCCAACCGGGCATGCTCGAACAGGCGCTTGCGCCCGCGGCAACGATAACCACCACCGCAACCCGCGCGACACATTTGGACAACCCGACACGCTTCAACGTCATAAAACAGCCTCCGCCGCCGCGCCCCGCGAAGCATCCGCGATCCGCCAACCAAGGGGACCATATACAAGCAAGGCCCCCTTCGGCCAAGGGAAACTACACGCCAAGACCCTGATTTTTGCGACAAATTCATCCCCGAGCAAGGTGAACGCGCGCCTTGCGGGGCAGGCGACGCGAGCGCTATCTAGAATGCGACGCAGCGGACATGAATCATGCAGAAGAAAACCGACAGCCCGAAGGGCAACGCGCGGTCCCGCGCCTTCGGACGAAGCTGACGACGGCAACGCCTACAAAATGGGCGATCCCGGAGAATTCGCCCGCAACATGGTGCGTGTCGGAATTCAGTCGCAGCGCCTGCTCTCGGATTTCATGAAACGGCAAGCATCCAAATCCGGTAGCGAGCCGCGTGACCCACTCAATATCGGTGGCACGTTTGCAGAGTTGTTGCGCGGCATGGTGGCCGATCCCGCGGTGATGATGGAAGCGCAGTTCGAATTGTGGCGCGAATATATGGGACTGTGGGAGCGAACCGCGCGGCGCATGATGGGCGGCGCTGTCGAACCGATGGTGGCGCCCGCCGCCGGCGACAAGCGGTTCAAGGACAAGGACTGGCAGGAAAACCAAGTCTTCGACTTCATTAAGCAATCCTACCTGCTCACCGCCAACTGGCTCCAGGGCACGGTCGCCAAGGTTGAAAACCTCGACCCGAAATCCCGCAGGAAAATCGAGTTCTATACAAAGCAATTTGCCGACGCGTTCGCGCCCACCAATTTCGTGCTGACCAATCCCGAAGTGCTGCGCGCCACTTTACAGAGCAACGGCGAGAACCTGGTCAAAGGTCTTAACAATCTGCTCGAAGACCTGGACCGTGGCGAAGGCCAACTCTCGATCCGCCAATCGGCGGACGCGTTTACCATCGGCGAAAACATTGCAACGGCGCCCGGAAAAGTGGTCTTCCGCAATGAGTTGCTAGAGCTTCTTCAGTTTGAACCTTCAACCAGGGAAGTCTACGAAAAGCCGCTCCTGATCTTTCCGCCCTGGATCAACAAGTTCTACATCCTGGATCTCAGACCGGAGAATTCGTTCATCCGCTGGGCCGTGGCGCAAGGCTACACTGTGTTTGTGGCGTCCTGGGTCAATCCGGATCGTCGCCTCGCCAAGAAAACCTTCGAAGACTACATGCGGGAGGGCATTTTCGAGGCGCTGGAGGCGGTGAAGGCCGCCACGGGCGTCGAGCAGATCAACACCATCGGCTATTGCATCGGCGGAACGCTGCTCTCGGCCACCCTCGCCTACATGGCGGCCAAGGGTGACGAGCGCGTCAACTCGGCCACGTTCTTCGCGGCCCAGGCCGATTTCAGCGAAGCCGGCGATCTACAGGTCTTCATTGACGACACCCAGCTCGAAGCGTTGGAACAGCAGATGGACGCGGCCGGCGGCATACTGGAAGGCCGCAAGATGGCGACCACCTTCAACATGTTGCGCGCCAACGATCTGATCTGGTCGTTCGTCGTAAACAATTATCTCCTGGGCAAGGCGCCCGTGCCGTTCGACCTGCTCTATTGGAATTCCGACACTACCCGCATGCCGGAGGCGACCCACCTTTTCTATCTGCGGCAATTCTACAAGGACAACGCGCTGGCCAAGGGCAAGCTGGTTTTGGGCAACGTGAAGCTCGATCTGTCCAAGGTGATAGTGCCTACTTACCTGCAATCGGCCAAGGAAGACCACATCGCGCCCTACCGCTCGGTCTACAAGACAACGCACCTGTTCAAGGGCCCCATCCGCTTCATCCTCGCGGGCTCGGGGCACA
>JBEKLK010000387.1:0-3079 GCA_050010235.1 Rhizomicrobium sp. | reverse complement strand
AGCGCATTCACGGTGTCGGCCGTCGATTTCTTCGTATCCGGCTGCGATTGCGGCTTCAGCCTGGGAACCGGCGGAGGCGGCGGCGCCTTGATCACGGGTTCCGACGGTGCCGTATCGATGGGCGGGGGCTCGGTGTCTTCCTGCGGCGGCGTCGGCGGTTGCACGACCTTCGGTTGCGCAGCCTCGACCGGCGGAAGGTTGGGCTGGATTTTCGGCGCGGGCCGCGCGGTCGGCATGATGTTGGTCTTGGGCGCGATCGTGACGAGATCGACGGGAACCACGGGCGCGCTTTCGTCGACGATATCGAGCCGGTGCGTCCAGGTGAACAAGGTCGCGGCCACGATGGCCACATGCAAAGAGATCGCACCGATCCAGGCCGCAGCCGAGCGGCGCTCTCCGGCATGAGTCGCCAGCGAGATTCTATTCCTTGTCTGGAATTGGCTTTGCGACATCCGTGACGAGACCGATATGGGTGAACCCCGCGGCGCTGATCATCGCCATCACTTCCATGACGCGGCCGTAATCGACCGACTTGTCGCCGCGCACGAAAATGCGTTGGTCGTAGCCGTTCGCCGCGATCGCGGTCAGGCGCGGAACGAGATCGTCGTCGCCCACCGGAGTGTTCTGCACATAGATGCGGCCGCCCTTGCGGATCGTGACCGACAGCGGCTCGCGATCCTGGCCCAACGCCTGCGCGTGCGTCTTGGGCAGATCGACGGGCACGCCGACCGTCAGAAGCGGCGCCGTCACCATGAAGACGATGAGGAGCACCAGCATCACGTCCACGAACGGCGTGACGTTGATCTCGGACATGGGACGCGAGCGCCTGCGGCGCCCACGTTCGATGCGGCGAATTCCGGCCGCCATCACTTCGCCTTTTCGTCAAGCTGCCGCGACAGGATCGCGGAGAATTCGTCGGAGAAGCCTTCGAGCCGGGTCGTGTAGCGGCCGATATCGTTGATGAATTTGTTGTAGAAGATCACGGCCGGGATGGCGGCCAGCAATCCCATGGCGGTCGCGAACAATGCCTCTGCGATGCCCGGCGCCACGACGGCGAGCGTCGTGTCGTGGCGCGCCGCAATCGCCGAAAACGAATTCATGATGCCCCAGACGGTTCCGAACAGGCCCACGAAAGGCGCGGTCGCGCCGACCGTCGCCAGAAATCCCAGCTGGCGCTCGACGCCGTCCGTCTCGCGCATGATCGTCACGGACATCGCCTTGTCGATGCGATCCTTGATGCCGGGCAGCATGGCCTCCCGCGGCGCGCCGCCTTCGAAGGCGCGGCGCCACTCGCGCAGCGCCGAAACGAAGACCGCTGCCATCGGATGATCGGCCTTCTGGGCGAATTGCGAATAGAGTTCGTCCAGCGAGAGCCCCGACCAGAACGTCTTTTCGAATTTGTCGGCGCGACGGCGCAGCGTGCCGAGCACGAGCCATTTGCTGATGATGATCGTCCACGACCAGATCGAGGCCAGGAGGAGGATCACCATCACCGCCTTGACGAACGGATCGGCGCGCAGGAACAGCGAGACGACGGACATGCCGCCCACGTCGGGACCCACCGTGCCGCCCGTCTGCGAGACGTCGACATTGGTCGTGGGCGCGGCCGCGGGTGCGCCAAGATCCTGGGTTTGCGTCGCGGGGCCGGTGGGCGCCGCCTGCGGCGTAGACTGGCTGAGCGCGGGCCCAGACACAGCCAATGATATTGCCAACACCGCCACGATCGCCGCGGCTGCACGCTTCAATCTCATCAGCAAACCTCTCGTGCCCGCGAAACCGGCCTTGTTTCCCCACGACGTATTTCAAAGACGGGCGCCCGCCCGCAAAAGCCACCCGAACGTGGCCGAATTTGGGCACCACGCGTTAAGCTTTTGTTTCCAATAGCAAAGGCAACAGCTTTTGGCGAAATTCGTCCGGGATGCGCCGTGGTTTTCCGGACAGTGTGATGACGCAGGCCTCGACCGCGCCGCGCGTGAGCAGCTGGCCGCCCAGGTAGATTTTCTGGTCCGCGGACATGCGCGCGCCCGTCAGCGCGGTGCAGGCGGTGTGGACCTCGATCAGGTCGTCGACCCGGGCCGGGCGCAGATATTCGAGCGTCGCCTTGCGCAGGGTCCAGGCCGTCGGCTCCGTATCGTCCAGCATGGCCAGCCTCGTGATGCCGGCGCCGCGGAAGAATTCCGACCGGCCGCGTTCCATGAAGCGCAGATAATTGGCGTGATACACGACACCGGACAGATCGGTATCTTCGTAATAGATACGGATGGGCAGGATATGGATTTTGCCCTCGAAGCGGCCATGGCCCTGCGCGTCAGCCATCGTCATCTCCGTCGGACACCGGAAACAGGGCGATCTGGGCGGGATCGCGCGGCGGCGCGGCGAGGCCCAGATGCCCGAACGCGGCGGGCGTAATCACGCGGCCCCGCGGTGTGCGCTGCACGAAACCCTGCTGCAGCAAAAACGGCTCGACGATCTCTTCGATCGCGTCGCGCGATTCACCCAGCGCCGCCGCGATGGTTTCAATGCCGACGGGACCGCCCGCAAAGGATTCCGCGATGAGCCGGATGTAATTGCGGTCGAACGCATCGAGTCCCCGCGCATCCACTTCGAGACGCGTGAGCGCAGCGTCCGCGGTCTTCGCATCGACGCGGCCATGTCCGCCGACGGACGCAAAATCGCGCACGCGCTTGAGAAGACGGCCCGCGATGCGAGGCGTGCCGCGCGCGCGGCCCGCAATTTCGCGCGCGCCTTCGCTCGTCAGGTCGAAGCCCAGCACCCGCGCGCCGCGCTCCACGATCGAAAGCAATTCGTCCGCCGAATAGAAATTGAGCCGCACGGGAATGCCGAAGCGATCGCGCAGCGGCGTGGTGATGAGACCCGAACGCGTGGTGGCGCCCACGAGCGTGAACGGCGCCAGCGTGATCTTCACCGAACGCGCGCTCGGCCCCTCGCCGATCACGAGATCGAGTTCGAAATCCTCCATCGCGGGATAGAGAATTTCCTCCACCGCCGGATTGAGGCGGTGGATTTCGTCGATGAACAGCACATCGCGGGGCTCGAGATTGGTCAGGATGGCCGCGAG
>JBEKLK010000386.1:0-3123 GCA_050010235.1 Rhizomicrobium sp. | reverse complement strand
CGCCTGGATCGCGGGGCGCGGAGAGAAGATTACGCCCGTTCCACAGTTTCCGCATTGCCGGTTCCTGCTGGTCAACCCTCTCGTGCCCGTCTCGACCGCAGATGTTTTTCGGAGACTTGATCGTACTTCCCACCCTCCCCTTGAGGGAGGGTCGAAATCGTCTTTGAGCGACAGCGAAAAGAGGATTTCGGGGAGGGGAAAGTCTTCGATCCCGATGCTTCACCCCTCGTCGAAAAATTCTTCGAATTTTTCGACCCTCCCCCAAGTGGAGGGTGGATTTTTTGATGTAATTTCGCTCGTCGACTTTCTACGATCGACCAGGAACGATCTCGAAGCGCCTGCGCTTTCGATCGCGCCGGAAATAGCCAGCGTACTGGAAGAAATCGTGCGCGAACCCGCCGCGTTATTCGCGCGCATGTCCGGGAGCGGCGCAACTTGCTTTGGGATATTCGCCGATCACAATTCGGCACACGCCGCTGCGGCTGCGATACGCGCCAGACACGACGATTGGTGGGTCGCAGCGGCGAACTTGGCTTCGCCCGGACACGCCGAGAGCCTCGCTTAGCCTAATATCCCCGTCCGATGCAGAATTCCGCCGTGGCGATCAGAGCCTGGCGCAATGCGTTGTCCGGCAAAGGCGCGAGCGCGCGGCACGCCTTGTCCACATAATGGCCGGCGCGGGCATGCGTATCGCGGATGGCGCCGGTCTCTTCCACATAAGAAATGGCGCGCTTGAGATCGCCCTCGTGTTGCGGACCCACTTCGATCGCGCGTCGCCAGAAGCGCCGCGCTTCCTCGTCCGCGCGCTCATAGGCAACGATGACCGGCAGGGTCACTTTCGCTTCGCGAAAGTCGTCGCCGACGGATTTTCCCATCTGCGCCTGGCGGCCCGAATAATCGAGGGCGTCGTCGATAAGCTGGAACGCGATGCCGAGATTCTGGCCATAGTCGCGCATGGCGTCGATGAACTCCGGCGAAGCGCTCGCTATCGTCGCGCCTGCTTCGGCGGACGCCGCGAACAGTGCTGCCGTCTTGGCGCTCACGACCCGCAGGTAATCCGCTTTCGTCGTCGCGAGATTGTTCACGGATTTGAGCTGCATCACTTCGCCTTCGGCGATCACCGCCGATGCGGCAGCCAGAATGTCGAGCACGCGCATGCTGCCCGCATCGACCATCAGTTGAAACGCACGGCTGAACAGGAAGTCGCCGACGAGGATGCTGGGCTTGTTGCCCCACACCATATTCGCGGTGCTCTTGCCGCGCCGGAGCGCGCTCGCATCGACCACATCGTCATGCAGCAGCGTGGCGGTGTGGATGAATTCGATCGCCGCCCCGAGCTTCACATGCTCGAAGCCCCGATAGCCGCACAAATGGGCCGCGGCGAGGGTGAGGAGCGGCCGGAGCCTTTTGCCCCCCGAATCGACCAGATGGCGCGCAAGGTCGGGGATCAGGGCGACGGCGCTGCCCATGCGCTCATGGATCAGCCGGTCAACGGCCTCCATGTCCGCCGCCACCAGCATATGAAGCCGGTCGATGGGCGAAGTGTCCGGCGCGGTCTTGGCTGCCTCGGCTACAGTCATACGCGAGGGTTCTCGTGCTGGCTTGCCGGTTGTACCCGGTCCCTGCGACATTAGGAACGCCCGCGAAGGCGGGTCAAGCTGACCGGGCACAGGGTCCGGCCGCGGGCAACCGGGTGTTGCAGGAAAAGCAATGCGTGACGTTCTGAAGACGAACAATGCGGTGCTGTTGAATTTCGCGCAGGTGCTGCTCGCGGATGCGGGGATCGAGGCTGTTGTGTTTGACGGACACATGAGCGTGATGGACGGCAGTCTGGGCATTTTGCCGCGCCGTTTGATG
The DNA here is from genome assembly GCA_050010235.1 of Rhizomicrobium sp. Taxonomy (GTDB): domain Bacteria; phylum Pseudomonadota; class Alphaproteobacteria; order Micropepsales; family Micropepsaceae; genus Rhizomicrobium. The sequence goes on along the minus strand of JBEKLK010000386.1, from coordinate 1,266 downwards.
GTGGCCGACGACGATTTCTCGCGCGCGGAGCGGCTGCTGCAGGACGGGCTTCCCGACGACGCGCCGCCGGCGTGAGCGAAGCGACGGCCGATACTTTTTTGAATGGGCGCGTGATCGTGCATCAGCCGGTGCGTGGATTCCGCTCCGGGCTCGATGCGGTGATGCTGTCGGCGGCCGTGCCGGCATCTGCGGGCGACGAGAGTCTGGAACTGGGTTCCGGCGCGGGCGCCGCAAGCTTGTGCCTCGCCGCGCGCGTTGCGGATTGTTCCGTCGTCGGTCTCGAGATCGATTCCGCGCTGGTGGAAATCGCCAACGCGAATGCGCGTGCGAATGGCGCCGATGCGCGAGTGCGTTTTGTCGCCGGTGACGCGCTTGCGCTACCCGACATATTGCGCCGCGGCTTCGCGCATGTGTTCGCCAATCCCCCGTTTCATGACGGCGACGGCGAAACCTCGCCGGATGCCGCGCGCGAACTGGCGCTGCGCGACGGCGGGCGTCTCGCCGATTGGTTTGCTGCCGGCATGAAGCGTGTCGTATCCGGCGGCACGTTCACCGCGATCGTTCGTGCCGATCGTCTCGCCGAAGCGCTGACCGCATTGCCCGAGCGCGGTGTTGCGATCTTTCCGTTGTGGCCGCGCGTGGGCGAGCCTGCGAAGCGCGTCATCCTGCAGGCGGCAAAAGGATCGCGCGCGCCGACGTCGCTTCTTCCGGGTCTGGTTCTCCACCAAGCCGATGGCCGCTACACACTGGAAGCCGACGCGATCTTGCGCGAGGGCTGTTCGCTTGCCCTTGCCAAACCTCGCCTGTAGGGTCCCGGCCCGCCGCAAACGGACGCCCGAATCGTGCCCAAGGCCCGCACATTCCAGGACCTCATTCTGACGCTGCAAAACTTTTGGGCGGGGCAGGGCTGTCTCATTTTGCAGCCTTACGATGTGGAGATGGGCGCGGGCACGTTTCACCCGGCGACGACCTTGCGCGCGCTCGGCCCGCGGCCCTGGCGCGCGGCCTATGTGCAACCGTCGCGCCGGCCCAAGGACGGCCGCTATGGCGAGAACCCGAACCGGCTGCAGCATTATTACCAGTTCCAGGCGATCCTGAAGCCCGCGCCGGACGACATCCAGGACCTGTACCTGAAGAGCCTGGACGCGATCGGCATCGATCCCGGGCTGCACGATATCCGCTTCGTCGAGGACGATTGGGAAAGCCCGACCTTGGGTGCGTGGGGCCTCGGCTGGGAAGTGTGGTGCGATGGGATGGAGATTTCCC
>JBEKLK010000385.1:0-3129 GCA_050010235.1 Rhizomicrobium sp. | reverse complement strand
CGCCGCTTGATACAGGGCGGAGGCTTGCGCCTGAACGACGACGTCGTCACCGATGTCAAGGCGAGTGCAGGACTGTCCCATCTCACAGGCGAAGGCGTGATCAAGCTGTCTGCTGGCCGGAAGAAGCACATTCTCGTTAAGCCGATCTGACGCGCCTCACTGAGTCTTATCGGCCGGCGGCGGCGCAGTGTTCGCCTGCGCCGGCGGCGCCGACGGGATCGAGCCCTGGAAAATCCGCCGCAAGATTCCGGGTGTCAGCACCGACAGCGGGTTCATGTTCACTTGCGGTTCGTCCGCCGGTCCCGTCGCGCTGTACGTCATGCCGATGATACCCTCGCCCTTCCGCGACACGAGAACCTGACCAACGATGGGAATCGCGCCCAACACGCTGTTGATGCCGTAGAGGGGCGCCAGCGCGCCTTTCAGCGCGAGCTGATTGTTGCGGCGATCGACATAACCGTCCGCCGTCACGCCGATCGAAGGCCCCGAGGCCCGCGCCTCGTGAATGTCGAAGACATCGCCATGAACGGCAAACGGCATTTGCAGCTTGTCGATCACGATGCCCTGTCCGCGCAACAGATCGGCAACGCCGCCGAAAGAGCCGGATGAAAACATCCGCGCGAGGAAAGGCTGATTGACGATGGTGAAATCGTCGATTGTCAGCGCGCCGGAATACTCGATGGCATTGGGATCCTTGCCGATCGCAGCCGACATGGGCGGCATCGCGGCGGCGACGTTGAGTTTCCCGCCTTTCATGGCGTCCAGCCCGAACAAGCCCTTCAGCAACTGTCCGGCATCACTGGTTTCGAGCGTCACGTGCCTCGCGGTTCCGTCGTCGGCAATGCCTCCCGTGACTTGAACCCCCTTCGACAAAGTACCGGACAGCGACATGGATCGCGGCCGGTCACCCTGGCCCGCGACATCGACTGCAAAGGGCGAGATCGCCACACCTTCGCGCAGAACGAGACGGTCGACGTGGATTGCCACGTGGAACGGGCTGCCAGCGCTCGCCGCGCCGCTGGCGGGCGTGTCGTTGTCGTTCGGATCTTTGTGTCCCAACGCGGTGCCGTCCAGCGAGCGGCCGCTGATCGCCAGATCGAACCCGGTCGCCGGCGTCCGCGTGAGTTTGAGCGCAAAATCGTTGGCCGCACCGGCGTGGACGACGGGAATGTCGAGATGTTCCAGGTCGCCGCCGGGTCCAAGACTCGCGGTACCTTTTGCCGAAAGCCCCGCGCCCGACAGCGAAACGTCCTCGGACCGAAGGTTGCCGTCATTGTCCAGCTTGGCCACCATCAGCGCGGACGACGCAACACCTATCGGTTTCTTGAAATTGATGAGATCCAGATTGATCGCGGCCGGGGTCAGATCAAGCGTCACCTGCGCGCGCTGAATCGTCCCGCGACTGCCTTCGAGCAGCGCGACCGCGCCGATGGGGCCGGTCAGGTAATTGCCTGTTCGCAGATTGAGTGCCGCGCGCGCATTGTCGTCGAGCGTTCCCTTGACAGTCATCCGCGTGCTGATCGGTCCCTGGGCCTTGAACGCCTCGGTCCAATCGATCCCCACATTGGTCGAGCCCAGGGTGACGGTTCCCACGGCGTGAAGCGACGCGTTGTCGACTGCGAGGTTCGCCGTGCCGTTGGTGATTTTCGTGTGTTCGCCTACGGCCAGAGCGAGGCCTGTCAGGTTCGCATGGACCGCGATGCCGATATCGTCCATGGACGAGTTGTGACGCGTCGGCACCTGGAATATCGCATCGATGGATGCGGCTCCCTTCGCGCCCAGCGTCTTCACATGAAACCGCGAAGGATATTGCAGCGGCTTTTCATCGATCAGCGCCAGCACGTCGGGCACCGAACCGTCGACATGGGCCGTAATCGTGGCAGTCGGCCCGACGACGTGAAGATTGGGGATTGCAAGATGAGCCTTCGACACGACAAGGGGGCCGATAGACGCCGAGGCAACGTCGCCCTTGAATGTGTCGCCGGAGAGAACCGCGCTGCCGCTGACGCCGGTGAGCGGTGTCAATCCTTGCACATAGGAAACCGTCGCGCCGGAGATGGGGATGGTCATCGCCACCGCATCTTCCGGCAAAGCCGGCCGGTCCAGCGCGCCGGGCGCAATATGGGTATGAAGCACGATCGGCCCGATGCGGCCGGCCGAGACATGTGTGTCGATCCAGTTGCGCGGCCCGTCGGAGATCTGCAACGGCCAGTAATGCAGAAAATCCCGCACGGCGATCGCATTGACCTTTCCGTCGACGTCGATGCCCGGCGATTGGGAATCGCCCAGCGCGATCTTGCCGGTGAAGTTGGCCGAGAGCGGGCCGCCGAAAACGACCGCCTGGTCGATCGTCACCAACCGCTGCCCCGGAATGTAGGCCGCCGTCAGCGCCGCGCGCCCCAGGGTCACGGCCTGCTTCATCACTCCGGGCATGTCGATGCCCATTTTGTCCATGACGAGTTGGAGCGAAGCTTTGGACAGGACGCCGCGATCGTCGAAGGCAAGATTTCCGACCCCCCGCAGATGCGCATGGGCCTGCTCGCCCTCCAATGTCGCGTCATCGATGAGCAAGCGTCCCGTGGCGCCGTCATAACGGCCCACGACGCGCAGATCCTTCACATGGAGCGGCTTTCCAAGGCCGTTCACGACCCCGGACGCATCGATACCGAAATCCGACAGCGTAAAACGCCGGCCGTGATCGAGCGCAAACGATCCCGAAATATCCGTCGTCAGCGCAAAAGGCGCGAGGAACGAATAGAATTTCGCGTTCGCGGCAAGCGCGTTCAGGTTGAGGCCGGTGACGCTCATGTCGCCGGTGACATGGCTCGTGTCGCGCGGGATGTTGACGTTGGCCACGATATGCGCCGGCTGGCCTGAAACTTCCACCCGCGCATTGAGGTTCGCAACGATGACCTCGCCGCGATGCGGAACGTCGTTTTGGCCCGTCGAGACTTCGAGATCGGCTTCGGGCGCGACCAGAAATAACCCCGTCGATTCCTCATAGAAGGCGAGACGCGCCTGATGAATCGCAAAGGTCTTGAGGGAGGACGCGCCGCTTCCGTTCTTGGACAGCGCATCGCGAATCCGTTCGAGCACGTCGCTCTCGTTGCGGTCCCGCTCGACCCCCAG
>JBEKLK010000384.1:0-3194 GCA_050010235.1 Rhizomicrobium sp. | reverse complement strand
GTGCTGGACCATATTCTGTGAAAAAGGCCGTAGAGAGCCACGCGCGGCGGCAGGCTTTCATCCAGCGCATGTTCCCCGGACAAAAGAGCCGTCAATGTGGCGCGCACGAAGGCATCGCCCCCGGCCTGCGACCCGGTCAGCGCGCGCGCATATCTGCGTAGGTAAGGTAAATGTGGCGCAAGCGCTTGCGTCATACTCATCGGCCAGCTCCCTCAATCCGCATTAACAATTCCTAGGCCTAAAACTCCGGTTGGAGCGAAAAGTTCCCTCCTGGGGGAACCTTAGGGAATGGGCGACGTTTGTCCATGTGAGCGAGACGCCTGGGGATGCGGGGGTCCTCACAGAAGTCGAAGTTGGCTGAATTTTGGTCGGGTTTGGGACGTCGGCACAACATCTGGAGTAGATATCGTGGCGAGCGCGACCCAACGTAGAGGCTGGGAAATTCCATCGGTGACAAAAGAATCGAGACCGGATCGCGAGAAGAACCGCACCGTGCGGGCAAGGCAGCGTGCTATCGGCCGCGAGCTCCGGCGCATTTATGACGATGTCGCCCGGGAGCCTGTCCCGGACGAATTCCTGGACTTGCTGCGCAAGATGGATGAGCCGGGCCAGGGCAGCGGGAGCGCCGGATCATGACCCCGCCGGATCTGGGTTTTGGCGCCGCGCCCACGGCACGGGCGAGCGAATCGCGGGAAGACGGGTCGTTCAAAGCCGGTCTGGTCGAGTTGATCCCGTTTCTGCGGGCATTCGCACGCTCGCTTTGCGGCAATCCCGAAATGGCAGACGACCTGGCGCAGGAAACCCTGGTCAAGGCCTGGCAGGCTCGCGACATGTTCGCCCCGGGCACCAACCTGAAAGCGTGGCTTTTCACCATCCTCAGAAATCAATTTTATTCCGACCGTCGGCGTGCCTGGCGTCAGGCGCCATGGGACCAGGACGCGGCGGAACGGATTCCCGGATCGGCGGGGGAACAGACTTGGGCAGCCGAACTTTCGGACACGGCGCGCGCACTGACCACCCTGTCGGACGAACAGCGCGAAGCCTTGATCCTTGTCGGCGCCGGCGGATTTTCCTACGAAGACGCCGCGGCGATTTGTCATTGCGCCGTCGGCACCGTCAAAAGCCGCGTTGCGCGCGCCCGCAAAACGTTGATCGCAATATTGGAGGGCGAAGACCCGTTGCCGCCTGCATCCCAACCGGCGGAAGGAGACGCCGCAAATGAGATCATGGCGCAACTGGATCGGCTGGCCCCCGTCGACAGGCGCACATCGACAAAACGAAGAATTAAAGGCGCTTCTTCCGGCTAGCGGCTGGTCGCTTCGACTGAGCCTTCTGCTTTATGTCACCATCGCGCTCCTGCCGATTGCCGTCGCGAGCATGCTTCAAGGCGTGGACCGCGCACGGCACGACGTGGAAGACGTTCGCGCGACGCTTTCCGCCACCGCGCATGAAGCCGCCACGCCCGAGCAAAACGTGTTGGCGGCAGCCGGACAGATCGCGCATGCGCTGGCGAACTTGCCCGACGTTCGCGACGTGACGCCCAAATGCAACCAGGATTTGGCCGACGCGCTCCGCGGGCTCGCATTCTTCAAGAACATCGCCCGCCTGGATGTGAGCGGACGCATCGTCTGCTCCGCAGATCCGGCCGGCATCGGTGTCGACGCGAGCCATCGCCCGATCTGGAAGAACATTGCGGCGCGCACGGACTTCGTCATCGACGGCAACACCATCAGCCACATTACGCACCTGCCACTGATTCAGGGCCTGCTTCCGTTGCGCGATGCGCGGGGCCGCTTCATCGGCGCTCTCGGAATTACGGTGGATGCGCGCTGGCTCAACTATATGGTCAGCGCGAGCCGGCTTCCGTCGGATTCGGTGGTCGCCATCCTGGACCAATCCGGCGCGGTCATCGCCGCAAACGAAGGCGCCATAGCAGGCCCCATTTTCGCGCATGCGAACATGGCTGGGAACGGCGATCTGCATTCCGCATATGATCGCAAAGGCCAGATGTGGACGTTCACAACGGCGCCGTTGCTCGGCAGTCATGTGCTGGTCGGCTTTGCCATGCGGGAATCGAGCCTTTTCCGCCCGACCTATATCCATGTCTTCGCGGATTTTGTGCTGCCGTTCCTGATGATCGCGTTGACCTGGCTGGCGATCTGGATCGTGACGGACAGGCAGCTCACGCGCTGGATCATCTATCTCCGACGGATTTCTGCGGCCTATCGCACGGGGCATTACGCCGTCCGACCGGTTCTCGACGACGCGCCGAGCGAATTCCGCGTTCTTGGCGATGCGCTGTCCGAAATGGCGTCTTCCATCCAGGATCGCGACCGCTCATTGCGCGACGCGGTGGCGCAGAAGACCGTGTTGATCAAGGAAATCCATCATCGCGTGAAGAACAATCTGCAGGTCGTGATGAGCCTGTTGAGCCTTCAGGCCGCCCGGCTCAGCGATCCCGCGGCCCAGCTGGCGCTCCGGCAGACGCGCGCGCGCATCAACGCGCTGGCGCTCGTCCATCGCATTCTTTACGAAATCGATGATCAATCGTCGGTCAATATGAAGAACCTGCTTGAGCTATTGGCCGAGCAGACGAACGAGGGGTTCGGCGGCGATCGGCGCGACGTGCGGATTGTCGTCGATGCCGTGCCGCGCATTGTGACCGGCGACATGGCGGTGCCTCTTGCGCTCTTCACCGTGGAAGCTCTCACCAATGCTTACAAGCACGCCTATCCCCCCGGACATGGCGGTCGGATCCGTGTGGGTCTGGCGCCTTTCAATGGCGCAATGCTGCGCCTTTCGGTCGAAGATGACGGCATCGGATTTCAATACGAAGAGGTGAACGCCAGCGTCGGCGCCCGTCTGATCAAAACATTCGGCCAACAAATATCCGGTGAGGCCTCGATAAGTTCGGAGCAGGGACGCGGTACGACCGTCGAGATGGTATTTCCGGATCCCGGCGTCGAAACCGCGCAAAGCTGATCCGGAGCCCGACGCTCATTCAAACGAAGGATAGCGGCGCGTCGCGCTCAGGTTTCAGATCGTCGGTCCGCGTCCGCGCATAAGCCCGGCGATCAGGCTCACGGCGAACAGCACCAGGAAGATGACGAAAATGATCTTGGCAATTTCGGCCGACGCGAAGGCGACGCCGCCGAAGCCAAGAACGCCGGCGATGATCGCGACGACAAGAAATG
>JBEKLK010000383.1:0-3202 GCA_050010235.1 Rhizomicrobium sp. | reverse complement strand
AGATAAATCCACGTCGTCCAATCGCCCGCGGGCGGGCGCTGCTCGTCGCGGACGCGGTACTCCCAGGTGCTGGACAGAACTTCAATTTCCGCTTCCGTCAGCCGGCTCAGGAATCGTTCCTTCCTCTTCGGCGCGAAACTCAGCCATTTTTCGAATGAGGGAATCGCTGGCCTCCTTCATGCGCCTTTGGGCGGCGGTATCCTGTTCCATCACCGGCGCCACGGGCGACACGCGCGCATGGATGTAAGGCATCAGGGCCTTCGCCGCCGCGTCGCGCCGCGCGGCGCTGGCCGTGGGATCCTGCACCACGCTCATCAGGTAATCCCGGGGACAGGGACCGGCTTCCGGCGCGCTTGCGTCGCCGTTACCGGGCGTTTCGGCCGCCGTATTTTCGGCAGCGGGCTGATTTTCGACAGCAGATTGCAGCGGCGGGCCGCCGGTTTTCGTGGTCATGACGTGGAGAGCCCAACAAAAAGCCCGGTGGCTCGTTTCGAGCACCGGGCGTATGTTTCCGTTGTGACGAAATTGGTATGCCGTTTGATCAAAGCGCGCAAGCCCAAATTTGCGTCGAAATGCAAATAGTTGGAACGTTTATCGAATCTTTGCGCGGCGCAGTTGTGCTAACATGTTGAGGGCAAAGGTCGTTTGGCCCGAGGAGAAATTTTCGATGTTTTTGAGATTCAGGCCTTCCGGCATTGCCGTGTCCCTCTTGTGCGCCATCGCGGCAACGCCGGTTTGCGCCGCGAATGCGCAGACACCGACGGTGTCGAGACCGTCTTCGTTCGCCCTCACCGTGTCGTTCCCCACCGACGTCACGATCAATCATATGTCGTCGGACGCCGGCGGGCAGATATTGCCTGAGGACGTCCAGCTCACACTCGCGAACAATTCCTCCGTGACCGTCATGCTGGAAGAAGCCAATGACTGCATCACGCATTTCTGGACGGTGACGGACGCGGACGGAAACACCATCGACGATCGCGCGGTGTGCCCGACGAACTTTGCGCCGGTGCAGCAACCGCTGGCGGCACACGGCACGTTCACGGCGACCGAACCCGTGCCGCTGAACAGCTCGAAATACCGGGACGGCGGCCATTACACGCTGCACTATACATTCTGGGGCGTGAAAGGGACCGCGCAATTCACCACCCACGAGGCGGAATAGAGCGATTTCTGATTGAGTTGACGCGATCTCCTATACTTCTCCATGGCTGGGCGTGACCCGGCCACCCAGTGGGCGAGCGTCCGCGAGCCGATTGACTCGTTTCAGAGCGCACAACATTCAAAGCAACAGCGTAGATTCATTCGATGCGCAGCCCGCCTTCGCTGAAGCTACGGCGGGTCAGGAGAGTCTCTTCGTCCGACGAAGCCTTGGCGTAGGCGGAACGCGCAGCGGCTGGGTGGCCGGCTCGGTGGCCGGCCATGGAGAAATTTTGTGATTCAATTCAATCCGAATCCGCTCTCGTCGACGCGTCAAAAGCCTGCCCTGACGATGGTGGGCGTTCCAGTTTCGGCGTATGATGTTCCTGGGGGGCCTGCGATGCGCATCGCGATTTTTGCCGCAGCAATTTTCCTTGCGGGACTATCGGCCGCCGCCGCCGCGACGCCGGCTGCGAACCCCGCGCCTGTCGCCGCGACCAAATCCGTTTCCGCGACCAAATTGCCGCCGGCAGTCGCGAGTAGCCTCAGGACATTCGACCGCTCCTATCGGGCGCATCGCGACAACTTCGTCGCGGTTTCGAAATATTCGGAGGCCACGCGGCGCAACCGGCTTCTCGCGCTGGCGGGCATCCTCCTCTTTGCGTTCCTGACGCTGCCCCGCAATGCGCGCGGCGTACGCGCGTTTTATCGCCAGATGATCGCGAGCTCGCCCCTGCCAGATTTTCCCGACGGCAGCATCGACCCCGTCAATGTGCAGCAAGCGCGCGCCGTGCTCTTTTTCTATCTGCTGTTCCTGCTCTATCAGATCGTGGCCTTTCCGCTGACGCTGGGCCGCGACAACATCATCCAGTTTTCGGCCGACCTGTTCTTCCAGTCCGCGATCCTGATCGCGCTCATCTGGTCGTTCCACGTCCTGAAACGCGATCTGCGCGCGCAATGGCGCGACGATCCTGCTCGCCGGGAAAAGATGGACCTGTGGCTCAACGAAAAGCTCGAAGGGATGAACATCCGCTGGCGCGATATCAGCAAGCTGGCGCTGGGGGTATTCGCGGTGGGTTTCGCGCCGGTGACGCTGGCGCATCTGCCCGACTGGCTGGATGCCTTCACTGCACTCGCCGACCGGATCTCCGGCGCCTAACCGACCCGGCGGCGCGATTGCGCCCACCCATGACCTGCCGTCCGGAATATGCCAAGCTCGGGCATTGGAGGCGCCCGCCGGAGTGGCGCCCGGTAGTGGGACGGCGCAGAGCGCCAAGGGTCGATGCGGGGATCGTCTAGCGCGGCAATCGTTGCGATGTGCGGGCTTTTGCTCGCCGGCTGCGCCAGCACGACCGCCGAAGAGGCGGCGGCGAACGATCCGTTCGAGCCCATGAACCGCGTCGTGTTTGGCTTCGACGAGAAGGTCGACCGCTATGTCGAATTGCCCATCGTCGGATTCTACGTTTTCTGGATGCCGCGGCCGTTGCGCCGCGGCCTCGACAATTTCCTCGAGAATCTCGACATGCCGGTCGTGTTCACCAACGACGTCCTGCAAGGCGAAGTGACGTGCGCCGGCCAGGCCTTCGGCCGCTTCACGGTCAATTCCACCATCGGCCTGGGCGGCTTTTTCGACGTCGCAACGCGCACCGGGCTTCCCTATCGCCACGCCGATTTCGGGCAGACGCTGAGCGTCTATGGCGTGGGCGAAGGGCCGTTTCTCGTTTTGCCGATCGTGGGCGCCGACAGCCCGCGCGATCTGGCCGGCGAGGTTTTCGATCTCGGGATCGATCCGATCACCTATCTGCCGATCGCCGAGCCGTTCTATGTGCGCGCCTCCATCACGGCCGGCGTGAACATCGCAACACCGCTGGAAACCAACGGGCGCAACGTCGTGCTGCGCCAGGAATTGCAGCGCAGTTCGCTCGATCCCTATGTGACCATGCGCAGCGTCTATCGCCAGATTCGCGCCGCACAGATCGCCGGCGGCATCCCGCCCGATGAAGGCGAATCGGGGCGATAGGGTTTTTCGCGTGTCAGCGCCGGAGGCAATTTTAGAGTCGTG
>JBEKLK010000382.1:0-3204 GCA_050010235.1 Rhizomicrobium sp. | reverse complement strand
CGGCTTGCCATCCGTCGGGACTTCCGGTCCAGTCCTGCTCGCTACCCGCGGAATGACGGATCGATGCTTCGCGAAACTTTGCCCATTATCGATGTGGCAGCTCTCTTCGGTGGCGACGCACTGCAGAGAATTGCTATCGCGCGCGCGATCGAAAGCGCCTGCCGCGATCATGGTTTTTTCTACGCGACGGGCCACGGCATCGCGCCGGAACTGCTGCAGCGTCTGGATCGGGCAAGCCGCGCATTCTTCGCGCTTGGCGAATCGGAAAAGAATGACATCGCGATGGCGCGCGGCGGCCCGGCCTGGCGCGGCTATTTTCCCGTGGGTGGAGAACTGACGTCCGGCAAACCGGATCAGAAAGAAGGCATCTATTTCGGATCCGAGCTTGGGCCCGACGATGCCCGCGTGCAACGCGGCCTGCCGTTGCACGGCGCCAATCAATTTCCCGAGCGGCCGCCGGAATTGCGCGGCGCCGTGCTCGATTATATCGCGGCCGCAAGCCGCGCCTCCCATGCAATCATGGAAGGCATCGCGCTCAGCCTGGGATTGGAGGCGGACTATTTCCACCATCGCTACACCGGCGATCCAACGATCCTGTTCCGTATTTTTCATTATCCCAGTGTGGCGGCAACGTCGCAGGACTGGAGCGTGGGCGAGCACACCGATTACGGGCTTCTCACCTTGCTTGCCCAGGACGATGCCGGAGGATTGCAAGTCAAGACCTTGCGCGGCTGGATCGAAGCGCCGCCCCTTGCGAACACGCTGGTGTGCAATATCGGCGACATGTTGGATCGGCTGACTGGCGGCTTTTATCGATCCACGCCCCATCGCGCCAAGAACGTCAGCGGCCGCGGACGCCTGTCGTTTCCGTTCTTCTTCGATCCCGGATTCGATGCCGAAATCCAGCCCCTCCCGGCGCGCGCGTCGCAAATCTCGGACGACCGCGAACAGCGCTGGGACCGCCAAAGCGTTCACGCAATTTCGGGCACCTATGGCGACTATCTTCTGAGTAAAGTCTCGAAGGTTTTCCCCAAACTCCGTCGAGATGTAATTTCATAGATTGGCCGCTGCGGATTTGATTGCGACTCGCGGCGCGATCAAAAAACGCCGGGCAGGAATATCCTGCCCGGCGCTGCATTTGCGGAATTCGGGCGACTATGGGTTCGACAGCGTCTGCGGAGGACCGGCCTGCTGGACGTTGGATTTACGGATGAAGTTCGTGACGATCGGAGTGCCCACGCCGGCGGACAAGCTGTAGGCGCTGTTCAGATCCGTATTCACGACCCCATTATAGCCGGGGATACCCGTATGATATGACGGCGGGCCATGGTTGATGGCTTGCTGTGCGGCCTGAAAATAGATGTAAGAGTTGATGTTACCCATACGGCCGTTTTTCTCGACCATAAGCGCCACCACACTGGCAAGCTCCGGCGAGGAAACACTTGTGCCGATGACGGCATAGAACCCCCCACCGACGCCAACGCCATACGCCACGACCACGGCGCTGCGCTGCGGGTTGCCATTCCCGTCAGCGGGATTGTTGCTGTAGCACTCATTATGGTTGGCGTGATAATCGTTCGCTGTCCCCGGACAACCGCCGACCTGCATGCCGATATCCGGAACCGCCCGCATGCGGGAGCCCGTCGTCACGAGGGACTGATAATTGGGGGCGGACCACATCTGGCTATAACCACTGCCGGCGCCCCAGACGCCGCCCTGGGCGTTCGTGCCGACGCCATAAGGATCGTACGGGACTTCCGGATCGCTCCAGGCGTTCTCTCCGGCATACGCGGAGTTGAGAGTGCTTACGAGCGGCCCCGGGGCTAAGTTCTGACTCGAGCTTGGGGGGGTAAAATAATCGGTGACCAGATTGGTGCCACCAACCGCCGTGACATCCGGATCGGCCGCAGGTGTCTGGATGCCGGGGATGAAGTAGGCGGGGCCGCCGGTGAAATATGAAGGCGTCGTGCATTCTTTGCCGGCCGAGTCGCCGGAACTGGCGAGGAACGTGATGCCCTGAGAGTTACCCTGCTTGAAAAGTTCGTGTTCGGTCTTGAGTACGCCGCGATAGTCCTGCCCCCCATTATATTTCGGGAAATAGAACAACTCGCATTCGCCGAACGACGAACTGACGACATCCGCAAAATTGTACTCGTCGATGTCGACATATCCGGCGATGACATTGCCGTCCGATAGATCGGGAACGTCGACCAATACGACATTGGCTCCCGGCGCGCCCGTCAATTCCTGTTGCGTGTCGAGAGAAGCCTCGAGGGAGTCTCCATTGCCGAACGGCGCGCCGCCGCCCACATAGAACCGGCCGGCAAGCGTCGGATTCGGTTGACGTGCGATCGTCGACCAATTCTCGTGATTGAATACGGCCGCAATGTCGCTGTCGAGCACATCGCTCCCCATCAGTGCCGCGATGGTGACGCCGGTGCCATTGATCGGCCGCGGATCGCTGTTCGCGTTTTCGACCGACCGCGCCGAAGGGTATTGATAGGCCTGCTTCAGATCGTCGAACCAGTAAGGACCGGTGGCGGAATAGCGGTTGTCGGGCGACGGCGTTGCCGAATTCGACGCATAGCCTTGAATGTTCTTCGAACCGGGGGTGCTGACGCTGCGTGTCGTGCCGACAGAGAGCGGGCCGCCGACCTTCATCGAATCGGCGTGCATGACATGCGGCGCAAAGCTGAAGATTTGCGCGCCGGCGGCTGAGAGCGCCGAAGGCATCGTGAATGAGTCATTCGTCACGATGTGCGATGCGCCATCGGGACTCTTCGCCATCACCAATTTCGCGCCGAAATTTTGGGTGATCTGAGCCGCCGTTCCGGTAACACGCAGACTGCGCGTGTACACTTTATTGACGGTGAAGCCGCGCGAGGTGAGGTAGGACGCGACGCTCTTGAGCGTGGCCGCGGAAGGTCCGAACAGCGCGCCGAATTGGGCCGGCGTGAGCCATTTGTGATACTGCGCCGAAGCCGGATTCTGCTGTGCTTCCAGCAATGCATCGAGTTGGGTCTCATTGCGCAGCGGCAGGAAGACATCGAAATGAACCGGGGCCGTGGTCTGGGCAGGGCCGATCAATGACAGCGTGCCGACGGGCACAGCATTTGCGGATGTCACCGGCGCCGCAACGCACGCAATCATCGCAGCGCCATAGAGCGCTGTTCTCAACTTGTTCGTCATGTGATCCCCCTGATC
>JBEKLK010000381.1:0-3221 GCA_050010235.1 Rhizomicrobium sp. | reverse complement strand
GTGTCGGCGGCGGAATCCGACAGCGCGAGTTCCTACGGTCCCATCAAGGCGGCACTGATCCACTTGGCCAAGGGCCTCGCGCGGCAGCATGCCAAACGCGGCATCCGCACCAATGTCGTCTCGCCCGGCACCGTCTATTTCAAGGGCGGCGTGTGGGCCAATGTCGAGGCGAATGCACCCGCCTATTTCAAGCAGGCGATGGAACGCAATCCCACGGGGCGCATGGCGACGCCGCAGGAGATCGCAAACGCGACCGTGTTCCTGGCGAGCCCGGCCTCGTCGTTCACCACCGGCGTCAACCTCCTCGTCGACGGCGCCATCTCGCGCCGCGTCAATTTCTGACATCGGGGATCGCGATGACCGACAAGGCGCGGGGACGCAAATCCATATTCATCACCGGCGCCGCCAGCGGCATGGGCCGCGAGACGGCCAAGCTGTTCGCGCGCAATGGCTGGTTCGTCGGCGCGTTCGACGTGAACATGGACGGGCTGCAGACACTCGAGCAGGAGATCGGCGCGGACAATTGCCTGATCCGCCGTCTCGACGTGACCGACAAGACGGATTTCGAGACGACGGTTGCGGCGTTCGGCACCGAAACGGGCGGCAAGCTCGATCTGTTGTTCAGCAATGCCGGCATCGGCGAAAGCGGCTGGTTCGAGGACGTGCCGTTCGAATCCGCGATGCGCGTGATCCAGGTCAATTTCATCGGCGTCGTGACGAGCATCTATGCCGCGTTGCCGCTCCTCAAGGCGACACCCAATTCGCTGTGTTTCATCACTTCGTCGTCATCCGCTACCTACGGCATGCCGCGCATCGCCATCTATTCGGCCACGAAGCATGCGGTGAAGGGGCTGACGGAGGCGCTGTCGGTAGAGTTTGCGCGCCACGGCGTACGCGTCGCCGACATCCTGCCCGGCCTGATCGACACCAACATCCTGCGGGAGACGCCGAACCGTTCGGGCGACCGGGAAAAACCGACGGAAGAGGAATTCTACGACAATGCGCCGAAGAAAGGGATGTTCCGGCTGATGCCCGCCACATCCATCGCGGAGACCGTCTGGCGCGCCTATTCGAGCGACAAGCTCCATTGGTATGTGCCGGCAGACATCGCCTGGATCGACCGCATCAAAGGCTTCGCGCCCAGCTTCATCCGGAATCAGATCAGAAAACGCATCGTGGAAGGGCTGTTCGCCAAGCCGAAATGACGGGCGTCAGCTCGCCTGGGCGTGGCTGAGCGGGCGATAGAACACGTGATTGCCGATCTGGACGGTGCGCGACATCTGGTCCGCCCAGTCCGGCAGCACATCGGTGGCGTGGAACGAGGTGGCGCCGTCGGTCGTGTTCCCGAGTTGGACATAGCCCGCGAGAATCTTCGCCGCGAGGCGCCGGGCCGTCAGCCACGCCCCGGGACTCTTGCCACGCTGCAACTCGCCGTCGCAGGTGAACGAGAACTGGCAGCCATGCGCAAGCTCGGACCCTTCATACACGACGCCGCAAATGCTTCTCGGATATTCGCCGGAATGCATGCGGTGGAAAACCACTTCGGCGACCGCTTCCTGGCCGTCGACGCCTTCGCCGCGCGCTTCGTAATACATCGCTTCCGCGAGGCAATGTTGCTCGGCCATCAGCTTCACCATGGCCAGTTCCTGCGGCGACGGCGCGGCGACGAATGCGCGCGCGGGAACGATCGGCTGAGGCGCTGCTTCCGCAACGTTGGTCGTCTCCACGATGGAGGCTCGCAGTTTGGGCGATTGATCCGTATGCGGATTAACGCCCAGCGCGGCGCCGGCCGTAGCCAGGGTCAATAGGAAAGCTCCGGCAAGCGCATAATCGGCGCGTCGCAAAGCGTCACTCGTTTTTTTCAGCATTGGGACTTCGACACTCTTTCGGATTGCGGCTTCCGTTACATCGTTGAGTCGTGTTCCGAACCAGCTCCCGCCTCCCCAAGCGGTCGCGCCTTCTGCCCGCAAAAATCCGAATCGTCAAATCACGAAGTACGAATTCATGACACAGCGTCAGGAAACGCATAAAAATCCAGCGTTTCCCTGCTTCGTCCGTATACGGAATATACGAAAAATATAGATTTGCGCGACGGCGCGCCGAGACGCGCGCACGCCTGTTTTGACATTTCTCGCCAAGAATTTGTTTCGCGACTCTGTTCGTTCAGTCGACTTCGCGCACGTTCGTCAGCGCCGCTTGCGCCGCAGCGAGTCGCGCAATCGGCACACGAAACGGCGAGCACGACACGTAATCGAGGCCGGTTTCATGGCAGAAACGAACCGAATCCGGATCGCCGCCATGTTCGCCGCAGATGCCGAGTTTGAGTGCAGGCCGGGTCTTGCGCCCGCGTTCCGCCGCGATTCTGACCAATTCCCCAACGCCGTCCGTATCGATGGTGACGAACGGATCGCGCGCGATCAGGCCTTTCGACAGATATTCCGTCAGGAATGTTCCGGCGTCGTCGCGGCTCAATCCCAGCGTCGTCTGCGTCAGATCGTTGGTGCCGAAGGAAAAGAATTCTGCGGATTCCGCAATATCGCCGGCACGCAAGGCGGCGCGCGGCAATTCGATCATGGTGCCGATCAGATAAGCCGGGCTCTTTCCGCTCTCCGCTTTGATGGCCGCGGCAACCGCGGCGATACGCGATTTCATCATGTCGAGTTCGGTCTTGAAGCCCACGAGCGGGATCATGATTTCGAGTTGCACGGGCTGGCCGCTTTGCGCCGCGACGTTCGACGCCGCTTCGAGGATGGCGCGCGCCTGCATTTCGTAGATTTCCGGATAAGTGACGCCGAGCCGGACGCCGCGATGCCCGAGCATAGGATTGGTTTCGTGCAATGCGATGGCGCGTTGGCGCAGTTTCGCGGGATCGCCGCCGGCCGCACGTGCGACCTCGGCGATTTCCTCGTCCTTCTGCGGCAGGAATTCGTGCAAAGGCGGATCGAGCAACCGGATGGTGACCGGCAGCCCTTCCATCGCCTTGAATATCCCCTCGAAATCACTGCGCTGCATGGGCAAGAGCTTGGCAAGCGCGGCTTTGCGGTCTTCGACCGCATCGGCCAGGATCATCTGGCGTACGGCGATGATGCGATCGGCTTCGAAGAACATATGCTCGGTGCGGCACAGGCCGATGCCCTCGGCGCCGAAACGCCGCGCGGCCGCGGCGTCTGCCGGCGTGTCGGCATTGGCGCGGACCTTCAGTGTACGGATCGAATCGGCCC
>JBEKLK010000380.1:0-3221 GCA_050010235.1 Rhizomicrobium sp. | reverse complement strand
AGTACCGCCCCGCGCCTGAACACAAATTCCCCGCGGCCATCGAAGATGCTTACGCCGCCGTGACCTGGATCGAAGCGAACGCCTCGGATATCGGGATCGATCCCAACCGTCTGGCCGTGGGTGGGGATTCCGCGGGCGGCGGGTTGGCGGCTTCGGTCGCGCAGATCGCGCTCAAGAACGGCGGCCCGACCATCGATTATCAGATGCTGCTGTTTCCCGTCGCCAGGATCGGCAGCGATACCAATTCGATGCGCGAGCGCGCGAAAGGCTATTTTCTCGAGCGTGCGGCGCTGGATTGGTTCTTTGCGCATTATTTGGGAGAGGACGCCGACAGATCCGATCCGCGCATGTCGCCGCTCGCGGCAACCGATGTCGCGGGCCTGCCGCCCGCCTATATCATGGTCGCAGGCTTCGATCCGCTGCACGACGAAGGCGTCGAATATGCCGAGAAGCTGAAGGCGGCGGGCGTCTCCGTCTCGGTCGCGGAATATCCCGACCTCGTGCACGATTTCATTTATCTCCAGGCCGTGCTGCCCCAGGCGCCTCTGGCGGTGAAAGGGGCGGCTGCCGCGCTCAGGGGCGCGTTGATGAAGGGATGAGCTTGCCGGGATTGAGGATGCCGTTGGGATCGAGCGCCTGCTTGATGGCGCGCAACACCTCGATGCCCAGCGCGCCTTTCTCGCCCGTCATCCATGGCAGATGGTCTTCCCCCACGCCGTGATGATGGCTGATTGTTCCGCCATGGGCGGCGATCGCGTCCGATGCCGTTTTCTTGATCGCTTGCCATTGCGCGATTTCGCGATCGAGCGCGCGGGGGAATATGTAGGTAAAATAGAGGCTCGCGCCGGTCACATAGACATGGCTGACATGGCACATGACGATGCCCCGCGCGGCCGGCATGGGCGCCGTCTCGCGAATGGCGATTTCAAGCGCCATGCGCAAAGCCGCGTAAAGCACGTCCAGCTTCGACCAGCTCGTGGCCGTTTCCAGCGTGTCGACGCCCACGCCGCGATCCATTAGCGGATCGCGCAAATAGGGGCCGTGGAAGCGGCCTTCATACCAGCGCTGCCCGGGTCCCGCTCCGAGCGACAGCGCGCCGAGCTTCCTCGCGATTGCGCCGAAGCGGCGGCGTGAGGACGCGACTTCGCTCGCCGGGCCTTCGAAACCCGCGATGGTCGCGCAGGCGCGACTGTCGAATTTGCGCGCATCGAGGTATGCGTCGGCGAGGCGGCCCGACAGGTTCTTCGGTTTTCCGGCGCTGCCGAAGGCGCGATAGAAGCGCGTTTCCTCCGCATCCGAGAGCCGCAGCATCGCGGCCGGCAATTCTTCCTGTGCCGCTTGGCGAAGCGCCGCGATCCCGCTTGCAAAATCGCGGAACAGATAGCGGCGATAGTCGCTCTGCTCCGGAAGCTTGTGCACGCGCATGGTCGCTTCGGTGACGATGCCGAAAGCGCCTTCGGAACCGACGATGAGATCGGTGAGGCGCGGGCCCGCGGCCGACGCGGGAAACGCGTTTGTGGCGAGAATGCCTTTGGGAGTCGCCACGCGTGCCGCGAGCAGCCAGTCTTCCGCCTTGCCGTAACGGAGCGATTGCTGGCCCGCGCCACGATGGGCGATCCAGCCGCCGAGCGTGGAGAATTCGAACGATTGCGGATGATGGCCCAGCGTCAGGCCTTTGGCATGAAGCGATTTCTCCAGCGGGATGCCATAGATGCCTGCTTCGGCGGTGGCCGTTTCCGCCACGGGATCGACGTCGCCCACGCGATCCATGCCCGTGAGATCGAGCGTGACGACGGATTTGAAGGGTCCATTCGCAGCACTCACGCCGCCCACCACGCTGGTGCCTCCGCCATAGGGGACCACCGCGATGCCGTTCTCGCTGGCGAAAGACAATGCGGAGAGAACTTCCGCCTCGCCGCGCGGATAGAGGACTGCGTCCGGCGCCACCGAAAGATCGCCCGCGCGCAGGCGCAACAGATCGAAATAGGAGCGGCCGCGCGCATGGAACGCGCGCTCGTAATTGTCAGTGTGGACGCGATCCGCCCCGAGGATCGCGGCGAAGGCTTGACGCTCGGCGGGGTTGAGGCGCGGGCTCGCCAGTTCGATATCTTCCAGGGGACGGGCGGGCGTGGCCAGAAGGCTGGGCATCCCGAGCTCGCCCGCGAGCCAGGTCCACAGATCGTCGCGACCCGCGAACGGATCCTGGTGCGCCGTCCATCCCCAGCCGTTCCATTTGATCTTGCTGCGTTCGATGGTCATTTCTTCTGCGACGGCCCCCCTTCCGTCCGCCTCGCGAAGTGCGAGGCGTCCCCCTTCCCCCGCAAGGGGGGAAGGCTAGAGGAAAAAACGGCGCGCAAATTCTGTTCTAACCTTCCCCCCTCGCGGGGGAAGGTGTCGCGCGGCGTGAGCCGCGAGACGGAAGGGGGGGCGGCGGAAAGAGTCTCGATCATCGATCGGAAGTTAGCAGAAACCGTAGAGGCATATCCCCCCAAGCCGTCAGCATCGTAAATTGAGCGCGCGGGGGAGGATTTCGAAGGTGGCGGGCAGGCGGCCGGCGCTTTCGCCGTCCACCTCGATCAGCACCGCGCGCCCTTTCGTCTCGGCCACGGGTGCGGAAGTGACCTTTCGGCCACGGACGACGCGAACCGCCGGGTTCTTCAAATGGTCGCCGGTGTAGATCTGATTGAGTTCGGCCAGCGCCCGGCTTTTGGGTGCACCGCCCATCACGATCACGTCGAACAGGCCGTCGTCCGGAAGCGCATTGGGCGCCACGCGCATGCCGCCGCCGAAATATTGTCCGTTCGCCACTGCCACCGTCGAGATCGAGGCGATCTCGTCATAATCGCCGTCCACGCGGATGCGCACCATGCGGTCGCGGTAGCCGAGCAGTCCCAGCGCGCTATGAAATTTGAAGGCGAAAGTTCCGCCGAACAGCTTGGCGATGCGCGCGCGGTTGACCTTGTCCACGATCACCCCCGACATCCCGAACGAAGCGATATTGATGAAATAGCGCACGACCGGTTCGCCGTTCCGGCTGAGGCAGGAAATGCGACCGACATCGATGGCCCGCACCGGCGCTTCCTTGAGGCGCGCGATCGCGGCCTCATAGCCCGGAGCGATGCCGAAGGTCTTGCGGAAATCTCCGCCCGTGCCGCTGGTGACGAAGCCGAACACCGCATCCGGCGCGATGGGACCTTCGTCGTCGAAGAAGCCGTTCATCG
>JBEKLK010000379.1:0-3241 GCA_050010235.1 Rhizomicrobium sp. | reverse complement strand
TGCGAGACAGACCGCATTGATCCAGTGCAGCACCCGAACGGGGATCGTGTGACGGTAGAACATCTCCTGGCTTTGCCGCGCCGCGCGTCTCTCCTGCCAGCCAAGCCATGCCGCGCGGACCCTGCCACCGAAACCGGCCGCATTCGCGGATTCAAGTGCGGTGGTGCTTTCCCGTGTCGACATGGACCTTCCCTGAATCGGCTTTGGCAGCTTACACGGCTTGTCGCCCGCGCGCGCGAGGCTATCCTATCACTTCCTATTCGCAGGCGGCCCCATGAGCGTTACACCCCAAATTCCATTGTCGGGCCATTGTGATCCGCGTTTCGAGGCTGTGCGAGCTGCGTTCCTGGGCAATTTCACCGAACGCGGCGAGCCCGGCGCCGCCGTTTGCGTGTCGGTAGATGGGCGCGTCGTGGCCGATCTGTGGGGCGGGTGGTCGGATCGCGCCAGAACCCAAGCTTGGGCGCGCGACACGCTGGTCAACATTTTTTCCGTCGGCAAGGCGCTCACCTCCATTTGCGCGTTGCGATTGGTCGAGCGGGGCCTTGTTGACCTCGGCGCCCCGGTTGCGCGCCTGTGGCCGGAATTCGCGGCACATGACAAAGACGAAATCTCTTTGCGCGACATGCTTTCGCATCGCTCCGCGCTTCCTGCACTGCGCAAAGCGATCCCCGACGGGGCAATGCTCGACTGGAAATTCATGACCGCGGCGTTGGCGGCCGAAACGCCATGGTGGTCGCCCGGAACGGCCCATGGCTATCACGTCAATACATTTGGTTATCTCGTGGGCGAAGTGCTCCGGCGGGTAAGCCACAAGACAGTCGGCGCATTGCTGCGCGAGGATGTCGCGGGCCCGCTCGGCGCGGATGTGCATATCGGATTACCCGCAAGCGAGCACCATCGCGTCGCCGAATTCCTGTGGCCTATGGGAAGCATGCCGTCGCACGCCGAACCGGCCAATGATCTCGATCTGATGCGCAGAAACGCCTATTGGAACCCGGCGGGATTTTCGGGGTCCGGGTGGGTCAACAAACCCGAATGGCGCAGCGCGGAAATCCCCTCCACCAACGGTCAGGGAAATGCGCGCGGAATCGCACGCATCTATGCGGCGCTTGCAAATTGGGGCGAGATCGATGGTGTGCGGATTCTTTCCGAATCCACATTACGCGCGGCAACCGCCGAACACTCTGCCGGACTCGATCTGATCACCCAGCGACCAAGTCGTTTCGGTCTCGGCTTCCAGCTCACACAGACGGAGCGCCCGCTGGGACCGAATCCGCATGCATTCGGCCACTTCGGTGCCGGCGGCTCTCTCGGCTTCTGCGATCCCGACGAGCGTGTTGCGTTCGGATATGTCACGAACGACATGGGCCCACGCTGGCAGAACCCCCGCAACCGCGCTTTGATAGATGCCGTCTATGCCGGCTTGCACGCGAGTCCGTGAGCGCACAAGATTGCGAAGACGATCCAGGGACCATTCATGCCCGACATTCAAATCGAAGAAATGATTTCCATTGGCGCTGCCCTGGGCCGGGAGGCGGCGCGCCAAGGCAGCGCGATTGCCGTCGAATGCGAAGGCGTGTCGCGAAGCTGGGAAGATCTGCACCGGCGCACCAACCGCATCGCACGTGGTCTGTCTGCCAGGGGCGTGGGCGAGGGCGATTTCATGACTATCGCGCTGCCGAACGGCGTCGAGTTCGTGGAAGCGTGCTACGCAGCTTGGAAATTGGGAGCCGTTCCGCAACCCGTGTCCTCCCGCCTGCCCGCCGGGGAACTGAGAGCGATCGTCGAACTGGCGAATTCACCCGTGGTCGTCGGCGAGGCGAATGCGGATGCCGGACGGCCCATCGTTTCCATTGCCGAGTTGCTGAAGGCGTCTTCCGACGACGGCGAGTTGCCCGACCGCATTGCGCCCGCTTGGAAAGCTCCCACGTCGGGCGGCTCGACCGGCAGGCCCAAGCTGATCGTCGCCGGCCAGCCCGGCGTTGCCAGTCCGCCGATGGCGCAGTTCTGGCAAATCGCCCCGGACGACATCGTGCTGATGCCGGGCCCGCTCTATCACAACGGCCCCTTCGTCACTGTATTTCCCGCGTTGCAGATCGGCACGCGGGTGATCCTCCTGCCGAAATTCGACGCCGAAGCCACCTTGCGCGCGATCGCACATCACCGTGCGACATGGGTCTATCTCGTGCCGACGATGATGAGCCGCATCTGGCGGCTGCCTGAAGAGGTGCGCGCGCGATACGACGTCTCGTCGCTCCGAACCGTTTGGCATCTGGCTGCTCCCTGTCCCGCGTGGCTCAAGGAGGAATGGATCGCGTGGCTGGGGCCCGAGGTCGTCATGGAGCTCTATGGCGGCACCGAGGGCCAGGCGCGCACCATCATAACGGGCACGGAATGGCTCGCGCATCGCGGCTCGGTGGGAAAAGTGTATCCCGGCGGCGAGATGAAGGCGGTCGGTCCGGACGGGAACGAATTGCCCCCGGGCGAGACCGGTGAAATCTACATGCGGCGCGCGGCCGATGTGGCGCCCACCTATCGCTACGTGGGCGCAGAGGCGCGCACCTTGCCGGGCGGCTGGGAATCGCTGGGCGACATCGGCTGGTTCGATGCGGACGGCTATCTCTATCTCGCCGACCGGCGCACCGACATGATCCTGGTCGGCGGCGCGAATGTCTATCCGGCCGAGATCGAAGCTGCGATCGACGAGCATCCGCTGGTGCAGTCCAGTTGCGTGATCGGCCTGCCGGATGAGGATCTGGGCAATCGCATTCATGCGATCGTGCAGGCCCGCGCGGAAGTCTCCGCCGACGATCTCGTCGCGCATCTCGCAGATCGCCTCGTGATCTACAAACGCCCGCGTTCGTTCGAATTCGTCTCCGAGCCCCTGCGCGACGATGCCGGCAAAGTGCGCCGCTCGGCATTGCGGGCGGAGCGGATAGAAAAAGCGAAAGGCGGTGGCAAACCGTAGACGCTCTCTACGATTTTTCCTGGTCCACCATCCGCATCACATCGCCTGAGGCGCTGGAAGGCGCCCTGACCTCGACAATGCGGTCATCGACATCGTCATATTCCAGGCGCAACGCCTTCGTGATGACGGCATGCATGTCATACATCGCGACGATATAGGTGAACTCGAGGATTTCCTCGTCGGAGAGATGCTTCTTCATTTCCGCAAAAATGCCGTCCGCGACGCGGCCGCCGTCATAGACCAGTGCATCCGTGTAGGCGAGGAGCGTGC
>JBEKLK010000378.1:0-3253 GCA_050010235.1 Rhizomicrobium sp. | reverse complement strand
AGTTGCACCGAAAACCCGGCGTGCCCGGTAAGAGCCCGGAATTTGTCCCGATGGGGCCGCTGGCCAAAGCCAAGATCCAGCACACAGGGAACGCCGCACGCCGCGACCTGCGCAGCAGTGGCCAGATCTGGTCCATGCAGCGTTCGACCCTCGCCATCGCCCAGGCGGACTCGATGGGGACTGTCCATCCAGAACAGCGCGGCCATCCATTCATCGATGGAAAAACGAACGGCCTTCAGCTTTTCCGCGAGCGCAATCGCGTAGGTCGTCTTGCCCGCGCCGGTCGAGCCGCAGACGAGATGGATCAAAGCGGCGTGAGGTCGAGATTCCATTCTCGTCTCTGTCGTGATCGCGGAGCCTTCGGCCGGACGAAATATCGAGCGGGGCTTGCGCGGGAAATCGAGGATATCGGAGGCTTCGGTTTTCTCGGGGGAGCAACTCAACCCCGGCAGGCGGCAGTTATTTTGGGAATGTCCCCCGAAGCGGGGACCGGCCCCCGGGAGGGGCCTGACCGCGGCCATCAGAACGGAGCATGACGCCCTCGCCCGAAAGCCGCGGCCTGAGCCTTGTTCACAAGGTTGCCCTACATCGCAGGTGCAGCAGCAGCCTTTTTCGCCCGCCTCTTCTTCCGACGGGCTTTCTTCGCTGGTTTCGCTTTTTTCGCTTTTTTCGCTTTGCGCTTCTTCGTCGCCTTCTTGGCCTTCTTCTTCGACTTCTTCTTCTTCTTCGCTGTCATTGGCATGTGAAACGACTCCTCTAGAGTTTTCGGGGCATTGCGACTCGCACCCCCCAAAACACCAACAATATGAGTAGGTTGCGCGAATGACGCAATACTGACGCCTAGGCGGCGCAGGGGCCCCAGTGGGCCGATTGCACCAAATCCAGTGTTTTATTGGTGTTTATCGTTTCGTCCGTATACAGAGCAAAAATCCTGCGCCAAGCGGTCGCGCGGCCCGATAGCTTGAATTTGTGCGAATCACCCCTCCTCGGGCAATCCGAGTCGGGTCTTGAGGAGTGCGTTGACGGCCTGCGGATTCGCTTTTCCGCCGGTCTGTTTCATCACCTGACCGACAAACCATCCCGCCAATTTCGGTTTCGCCTTCACCTCTTCGACCTTGTCGGGGTTGGCGGCGATGACCGCGTCGATCGCCTTCTCGATCGCGCTCGTATCGGTGACCTGCACGAGTCCGCGCGTGCGAACGATCTCCGCGGGCTCGCCGCCCTCGGTCCAGACGATATCGAGCACGTCTTTGGCGATTTTTCCCGAGATGGTCCCGTCCGCGATCATCTTGAGGATCGCGTTGTTGGCATGCGCTGTCACGGGACAATCGGTGATGGTGCGTCCGTCGCGGTTCAGGCGGCCCAAAATTTCATTGTTGAGCCAGTTGACCGCAGATTTGGCATCGATGCCGCCTGCGAGGTTCTCATAATAGTCCGCGAGTTCGCGTTCCGTGACCAGAACGCCCGCGTCGTAGGCCGAAATCCCGAAGTCGCGCATGAAGCGCGCCTTTTTTTCGTCCGGCAATTCGGGCAGGGATGCGGCGATCGCATCGATCCAGGCCTGGTCCAGTTCCAGCGGCAACAGGTCGGGATCGGGAAAATAGCGGTAGTCTTGCGCTTCTTCCTTTGAGCGCATGGGACGCGTTTCGCCCAGCTTTGCGTCGAACAGGCGCGTCTCCTGCCTCACGGTGCCTCCTGCTTCGATCAGATCGACCTGCCGGCGCGCCTCGAATTCCACCGCCTGCGCGATGAATCGCATCGAATTGACGTTCTTGATCTCGCAGCGCGTGCCCAATTCCCCGCCGGGCTTGCGCACGGACACGTTCACGTCGGCGCGCATGGAGCCTTCGTCCATATTGCCGTCGCAGGTGCCCAGATAGCGCACGATGGCGCGCAGCTTGCGCAGGAACGCGGCCGCCTCCTCGCTCGAACGCATGTCGGGTTTGGTGACGATCTCCATCAGCGCAACGCCGGAGCGGTTGAGATCGACATAGGAATGGTCAGGGTGTTGATCGTGCAGGCTTTTCCCCGCGTCCTGCTCGAGATGCAACCGCTCGATTCCCACCCGCGCGGTCTCGCCGCCTGCCAGATCGATATAGACCTCGCCTTCGCCCACGATGGGGTTTTTGTACTGCGAGATCTGATATCCGGCCGGCAGATCGGGATAGAAATAGTTCTTCCGGTCGAACACCGACACGCGATTGATTTTCGCCTTGAGCCCCAATCCCGTGCGGACGGCCTGCTCGACGCAGAATGCGTTGATGACGGGGAGCATGCCCGGCATGCCGGCGTCCACGAAGCTCACCTGCGCATTCGGCTCGGCGCCGAACGCGGTCGCAGCCCCCGAAAACAGCTTCGAGACCGACAGCACCTGGGCATGGACTTCCATGCCGATGACGATTTCCCACGCACCCTGCGCGCCCTGGATATGTTTCGTCATGCCGCCCTCCACCAGGCTTCCGGCTTCGCCGTGAACGCGGCGGCCTGCTCCACCGAGCGGCCGACCCGCAGCACTGTGGCCTCGTCGAACGCCTTGCCAATGACCTGAAGTCCCAGCGGCAGTCCGTCCGGCGTCAATCCGGTCGGCACGGCCAGTCCCGGCAGGCCAGCGAGATTCACCGTCACCGTGAACACGTCGTTCAGATACATCGACACCGGATCGGCCGTTTTCTCGCCGATGGCGAATGCCGGACCAGGTGTTGCCGGTGTCAACAGCACGTCGCATTTCTCGAATGCGAGGCTGAAATCGCGCGCAATGAGCGTGCGGATCTTCTGGGCCCGAGAATAGAACGCGTCGTAATAGCCGGCCGACAGAACATAGGTGCCGATCAGGATGCGACGGCGCACTTCCGCGCCGAACCCCTCGGCCCGGCTCTTCTCGTAGAGATCGAGAATGTCCTTCACGCCCGATGCGCGATGGCCGAAACGGACGCCGTCATAGCGCGCGAGGTTCGACGAGGCCTCCGCGGGCGCCACAATATAATATGCGGGCAGCGCATATTTCGTGTGCGGCAGGCCGACGTCGACGATCTCGGCGCCTTGCGCCTTCAGCCACTCCGCGCCCTTCGCCCACAGGGAATCGATTTCCGGCGGCGCGCCGTCGATGCGATATTCCTTCGGGATGCCCACGCGCAGGCCCTTCACGCCCTGCTCGAGGGTCGCTTCGTAATCGGTGACCGGCACATCGACACTGGTCGAATCCAGCGGATCGACGCTCGCCATCGCCTTCATCAGGATCGCCGCGTCGCGCACG
>JBEKLK010000377.1:0-3267 GCA_050010235.1 Rhizomicrobium sp. | reverse complement strand
GACGCGCTTCCGGCCGCCATCTACACCACCGACGCCGAGGGTCGGATTACCTATTTCAACCCGGCAGCCGTCGAGTTGGCCGGTCGGACGCCGACTCTGGGCAGTGACGAATGGTGCGTCACCTGGCGTCTTTATTGGCCGGACGGTACGCCCCTCCCCCACGACGAATGTCCGATGGCCGTGGCGCTGAAAGAAAACCGCGCGATCCGCGGCACGGAAGCGATCGCGGAGCGGCCCGACGGGACCCGGCGCCCGTTTCTGCCGTTTCCAACTCCCGTGCACGATCTGTCGGGCAAGCTCGTCGGCGCGGTCAACATGCTCATCGACATCACGGAGCGAAAGGAATCGGAAACGCAGCAGAGAAAGATGCTTGCCGAGCTCAATCATCGCGTGAAGAACAACATGCAGATGCTGCATGCGCTGCTGCGTGGCGCGCAACGCGAAACACAAAATCCGGAAGCGAAAGCGGTGCTTGCGGAAGCGGGCCAGCGGATCGGGGCCATGTCGGCGGCGCAGCAGGTTCTCTACGACGCCGAGAGTCCCGAGGAATTCGACTCCGTTCAATTCATGGACGCCATCTGTCGGACGGCGCGCCAGACGTTCGGGCGAAGCGCACGAATCGAGATGAACTGCGTGCGGGCCCCTCTGCCGAACGACGCGGCGATACCGCTGGCACTGGTGCTCAATGAACTCATTGCCAATTCCGTCAAACATGGGCGCGGCGATCGGCCCAGTGTTGCGATCGACATATCTCTTCAACAAACCGAACAGGGCTGGCGCCTGGAAGTCATCGACGACGGATCGGGCTTCGTCTTGGATCCGACTCGACGTCGCGCTTCGGGTCTGGGTCTCGTAGGCGGCCTGGCGGCGCAATTGGGCGGTTCATTGACCGTAACAAATGACAAAGGCGCCCGCTGTATTGTCGACTTCACTGCTGCCCAGAATTCGCACTAACCCATGGCTTCCATTGTTCGACATACCGGTGCGTCAGGGTCGCCTCCGGCGCGCGGCGAGACGTCCCCGTCATCGGCAGGTCGTTCGAGTGTTTGCGCCGTCCCCGTCCGCATCCTTGTTGTCGAAGACGAATTCCTGATCGCAATGTCGGTCGAAGGTGATTTGCGCGATGGCGGTTACGACGTCGTCGGCATCGCGCGTTCCGCGGACGATGGTGTCGCGATGGCCAAGGCCGAACGGCCCGATATGGTATTGATGGATATTCGCCTGGTCGGCACACGGGACGGCGTCGACGCAGCGCTCGAGATCCATAAAGCGACCGGCATCCGCTGCATCTTCGCGACGGCGCATGTCGATCCGGAAACAGTGGCCCGTGCCCAGCCCGCGGCGCCGCTGGTCTGGCTGCACAAGCCCTATGGTCGCGACAGTCTTCTATCCGCCGTCGAAGAGAGCCTCAGGATTCTGGGGACGGCGCGCGAGAGTTAAATCGCGCCGACCCGTTTACCCCACCGCGCAGTTCACCTCACCGGTGCGCGCCAGACGCTCCTGAAACGCCATCGCAAGAAATTCGCCACCGAGCACGAGCCCATCCTGATCGATCGAGTGACCGATGCCGGATGAGATGTGCCATTGCACGCAGGCGCCTGCGCGGCCGAGCGCGGTTGCCGATGCGAACAACGCACTGACGGGAATCATGGGATCCTGGTCGCCGTGAACGAGCAGGACGGGCGGTGTGTCGGGTCCCAGCTTTTCCATCAGCTCGGCACCGGCCAGCATGCCGGAATAGCCGACAATGGCTGCCGGTCTCCGCGTGAGCCCCACATGCAACGACATCATCGTCCCCTGGCTGAAACCCACCAGCGCGAGCCGCTCCGCGGGCAAATCAAGCCGTGCAAGCTCGGCTGCGAGAAACGCTTCGAGCGCGTCGGCGGCGGATTCCACGCCGCGCTGCATGTCGGCCGGGTCGAGGCGCGAGATGGGAAACCATTGATAACCGGACGGCGAACCGGCGCAGGGCTCTGGAGCATTCGGCGCCACGAACGCCACCGTGGGCAGGAGCCGCTGCCAGTGTGGGGCGAGCCCGATAAGATCGTTGCCGTCCGCCCCATAACCGTGACACAGCACAACCAGATGCGTCGCGCGCCCGCGCGCAGGCGGCAGGCGGGGTCCGGTCAGTGCGCGCGGCATGCTGCGGCCTCTCGGGGGAATGGGTTAGGTTTGGTCGGCCATGATTGTCACGCGCTTCGCTCCCAGTCCAACCGGATATCTGCATCTTGGCCACGCCTTTGCGGCGATCATAGCCCATGAGGCCGCGCAGGGCGGCCGTTTTCTGCTCCGCATCGAAGATATCGACAGCGCCCGCGCAAGGCAGGACTACGAAACCGCGATCCTCGAAGATCTCGCGTGGCTTGGCCTTGACTGGGAAGAACCCGTACTTCGGCAATCGACCCGGTTCGCGGCTTATCGCGCGGCGCTCGACGCGCTCGATACTCAAGGACTTCTCTATCCCTGCTTTTGCTCCCGCGCCGAGATCGTTGCCGAAATCGCGCGCGCGAGCGAAGCCCCGCACGGTCCCGAAGGTTTGCTCTATCCCGGCATCTGCCGAGGATTGAGCCCGGCCGCTCGCGCAGAGCGACTTGCGTCCGGCGTGCCGCACGCGCTCCGGCTCGATGTGCGCGAGGCTGAGCGTCGCGCAGGTCCCTTGTCATTCACCGAGGAAGGGTTTGGTCCCTCGGGCGAGCACGGCGTCATCGCCGCGAATCCGCTGCTGTTCGGCGATATCGTGCTTGCGCGCAAGGAGACGCCGACGTCATACCACCTCGCGGTCGTCGTGGACGATGCGTATCAGGGCGTGACGCATGTGACACGAGGATGCGATCTGTTCGCGGCCGCGCATGTGCAGCGGCTGCTGCAGGCGCTGCTGGGTCTGTCCACGCCGGTTTATGCGCACCATCGCCTGATTCTGGACGCGCAGGGGCGTAAATTCTCCAAGCGCGACAAGGCGGTGACGTTGCGCGAATTGAGAGCGCAAGGCGAAACGCCCAAATCTATCCGTGTGCAATTGAGGAAATGAGAAATTCGCTGGAAACGTCGCACACGGCAAAAGGCGCCGGTGACAGCCACCTCACCAGTCGTTCAGGCCCTGAAATTTCACAAAGCCTGCCTGATGTGCCCAACGGGTCCATTCGTCGCGCAGGCGCGTCGTCTTGATGGGGCTTCTTGTGCCTTCGCCGATCCCCAGAATCTGCAACTCGGTGCAACCGGCGAACGGCCTGCCTTCGGGTGCCGGCAGATGATCGTCGGGATCGTCCA
>JBEKLK010000376.1:0-3299 GCA_050010235.1 Rhizomicrobium sp. | reverse complement strand
AAATGATGAAATCGGCCGTGTTGCGCCCGCCGCAATCCACGCCCGCGGCCCGCGCGCGCGTGCACAAATCCTCGATCGAGATCGCGTCGAGCCGCGCCATCACTTCGTCCTGCAGGGTGTGGATCAGGGGTGTCACGATGCGTGCGCCCAGTTCGGAGAGGGGAGTGGGGTTTGAACCCTCTTCGTCGTCGATGCTTTCCGCCACCCGCACCACGTCTCCCACCGAAATGCGCCGCCGCTCCTTGGCGAGGCGATAGCCGCCGCGCGGTCCGCGCACGCCTTTGAGAACGCCCGCGCGCACAAGCTGTTGCATGACCTGTTCGAGATAACGCTGCGGCACGCCCTGGCGCGCGGTGATCTCTTTCGCCTGGACAGGCTCGGGCCGCGCATTGAACGCGATGTCGATCACGGCCTCAAGCGCGAGCAGGGTTTTGCGGGAGAGCTTGAGCATGGCTTAGTTCGACGCTCGGGTTGACGTGAGTCCGGTCGAGCCGAAACCGCCTTGTCCGCGTACACTCGCGGGCAGTTCGGCGGTTTCGATCAGCTCGGCGTGTTCGGCTCGCGCGATGACCAGTTGCGCGATCTTCGCGCCGCGCGCGATGCGGAACGGCGCCGCGCCGAAATTGACGAGAATGGCTTTCACCTCGCCGCGATAATCGCTGTCGATAGTCCCCGGCGCATTGAGCACGGTCACGCCGTGATGGAGCGCGAGACCGGAGCGCGGCCGCACTTGCGCCTCATAGCCTTCCGGCAGCGCGATCGCGATTCCGCAGGGCACGGCCAATCGCCCGCCCGGAAGGATTTCCAGTTCTGCGTCGTTCGCGGCCAGAAGATCGAGCCCCGCCGATCCCGTCGTGGCATAGGCCGGCAACGGCAGATCGCGGGCGTGCGCAAGGCGCATCACGGACAATTTCATGCCGCCTGTCCCTTGAGCGTCGCGGCAATGCGCGCCGCGAGCCTGCGTCCGACTTCGTGCTTGTCGAGCAGCGGCCAGTCTTCGACATTTCCTGCCGTGATCAGATGCACACGGTTGTTGTCGCCGCCCATGATGCCCGTACCGGGGCTCACATCGTTGGCGACGATCCAGTCGCAGCCTTTGCGCAGCCGCTTGGCCTGCGCATGTGCGATCACGTTTTCCGTTTCGGCGGCAAAGCCGACGACGAGGGCAGGGCGCTTCGGACCATGCGCCAATGTCGCGAGGATATCGGGATTCTGCGTGAGCTTGACCGTCGGTGCCGCGCCGTCCTCGGTCTTCTTGATCTTGCTGTTGGCGAGCGCATGCGGACGCCAGTCCGCCACCGCGGCCGTACACACCGCCACGTCGACGGGGAGTGCCGCTTCGCACGCGCTCAGCATCTCTCGCGCGGTGGTAACCCTGAGCAGTTTCACATGCGAGGGCGGCGCGATCTCGACCGGTCCCGATACGAGCGTCGTGTCCGCGCCCGCATCGGCCAGCGCGCTCGCAATGGCGTAACCCTGCTTGCCGGAGGAATGATTGGAAATAAAGCGCACCGGATCGAGCGGCTCCTGCGTCGGCCCTGCCGTCACCAGCGCCTTGAAGCCGGTCAGGGGGCCGTTCGCGGCAAGTGCTGCTTCGATGGCATTCGCGATTTCATTGGGTTCGGACATGCGTCCGGGCCCGAATTCGCCGCACGCCATTTCGCCGTCATTGGGTCCCACAAACAGAATGCCATCGTCTTTCAGTGTTGCGACATTCCTCTGTGTCGCGGAATGATTCCACATCCGCACATTCATGGCCGGCGCCATCAGCACGCGCTTGTCGGTGGCGAGCAACGCAGTCGAGGCGAGATCATTGGCGTGCCCGCCCGCGAGTTTCGCGATCAGATCGGCCGTCGCGGGCGCCACGACCACGAGATCGGCCGAACGCGAAAGCTCGATATGTCCCATCTCCGCTTCATCGGTGAGGCTGAACAGGTCGTGGAACACGCGCTCGCCCGCCAAAGCGGATACCGACAGCGGGGTGACGAACTCGCTGCCTGCCTTGGTGAGGATGGCCCGGACGCCCGCGCCCCGTTCTTTGAGCCGGCGAATGAGTTCAAGAGACTTGAAGGCGGCGATGCCGCCGCCGATGATGAGCAGAACAGTTTTGCCGCGCATGGGCACACCTTGGGAGCCAGGACGCTAAAGTCCCGCTTCGACAGGTTATATATATAGAATAACGCACGGAAAGTGTAGTTTTTCGCACCGGGGATGTAACACCATGAATTTGCAAGTGAAATCGACCGACCTGCCGCCTTTCAAGCCGCTCGCCCAGAAGCCGCCTTCGGTGGAAACCACCCGAAAGGCCGACGGCACGATCTACATCAAGCAGCGCTATCCGCTGGGCGAGATGCACCGTTCCATCGCCCATCTGCTGGGGGAGCGGGCTGGGCTGCATCCCACACGCAATTATATCGGCGAGCGCACGCCGCTCCCCGGCGGCAAACTCGGCGACTGGCGCTACATCACCTATGGCGAGATGAATGCGCGCGCATCCGCGGTGGCGCAGGCGCTCCTCGATCGCGGGCTCGGCCCCGATACGCCGCTGATGGTGCTCTCCGGCAATTCGATCGTGCATGCGGTGATGATGCTGGGCGCCATGAAGGCGCGTGTGCCCGTCGCGCCTGTATCGGTCGCCTATTCGCTGATGTCGGGCGATCACAGCAAGCTGCGCCATGTCTTCGAGACCGCGCGACCCAGAATGATCTTTGCGGAGCAGGGTCCTCTTTATGCCCGCGCGCTCGCGGCCTTGCCGTTGGACGGCGTGGAGGTCGTCACCGTCATCCCGATCCCGGATCGCGCCACGACTGCGTTCGAGGATCTGATCCGCGTCAATGTAGGGCCGGCGGTCGCCGCATCCGTCGACAAAATCGATCACGACACAGTCGCCAAATATCTGTTCACCTCCGGTTCGACGGGCATGCCCAAAGGCGTGCTGCAGACGCACGGCATGATGTGCGCCGTGATCGCCGCGCAGGAAGCGCTGCGCACGGAAGACCCCGATCCGGACGAGGTTCCGCAGAGCCTCGAATGGATGCCGTGGAACCACATCTCGGCCGGCAATATCGGCTTCAACGGCAATTTGAATGCGGGCGGCACGGTGCATCTCGACGCAGGCAAGCCGCTGCCGGGCATGTTCGACGAAACTATCCGCAATTTGCGTGAAGTGTCGCCGCTCGTATTCGGCTCGGCGCCGATCGCGTTCGGCTGGCTCGCCGATGCGATGGAGCGCGACGAAAGCCTGCGCGACAAGTTCTTCTCCACGATGCGTTATGTCGGTTACGGCGTCGCGACTCTCA
>JBEKLK010000375.1:0-3309 GCA_050010235.1 Rhizomicrobium sp. | reverse complement strand
CGTTCTTGAGCTTGCCGAACAGGATTTCGTCCGCCAGCGGCTTTTTGATGTAGTCCTGGATCACGCGCGCCAGCGGGCGGGCGCCGAACTGATCGTCGTAGCCCTTCTCGCCCAGCCAGCGTGCCGCCTCCGGCGTCAGGTCGAACGTCACGTCGCGGTCGGTGAGCTGCGCTTCCAGTTCGAGCACGAACTTCTCAACGACGCGGTCGATGGTCGAGCGGCCGAGCGGCGCGAAGGCGATGGTGGCGTCGAGGCGGTTGCGGAATTCCGGCGTGAAGAGCTTCTTGATCGCTTCCTCGTCCTCGCCTTCCCTTTTGCCCCGGCCGAAGCCGATCGATTCCTTCGCAGCATCCGACGCGCCGGCGTTGGTCGTCATGATCAGCACGACGTTGCGGAAGTCGATCTTCTTGCCGTTGTGATCGGTCAGCTTGCCGTGATCCATCACCTGCAGAAGGATGTTGAACAGATCCGCATGCGCCTTTTCGATCTCGTCCAGCAACAGTACGCAATGCGGATGCTGGTCGACGCCGTCTGTGAGTAATCCACCCTGGTCGAAGCCGACGTAGCCGGGTGGCGCGCCAATGAGACGCGACACAGTATGCCGCTCCATATATTCGCTCATGTCGAAGCGCAGAAGCTCCACACCCATGATGGATGCGAGCTGCTTGGCCACTTCCGTCTTGCCGACGCCCGTGGGGCCGGAAAACAGATAGCAGCCGATCGGCTTTTCCGGCTGGCGCAGGCCTGCGCGCGCGAGCTTGATCGCAGATGCCAGCGCATGGATCGCGGCGTTCTGCCCGAACACCACCCGCTGCAGATCGGATTCCAGGGTGCGCAACGCCTCGGCGTCGTCTTTCGAGACGGATTTGGGCGGGATGCGCGCCATCTTGGCGATTACCTCTTCCACCTCTTTGACGCCGATCACTTTCTTGCGGCGGGATTCAGGAACGAGCATCTGCGAGGCGCCGACCTCGTCGATCACGTCGATTGCTTTGTCCGGCAGCTTGCGATCGTTGATGTATTTCGCCGCCAACTCGACCGCGGCCTTGATTGCGTCGGCCGTGTAGCGGACTTTGTGGAATTCCTCGTAATAAGGCTTCAGGCCTTTGAGAATTTTGATCGTGTCCGGCACGTTCGGTTCGGCCACGTCGATTTTCTGGAAGCGGCGAACAAGCGCGCGGTCCTTCTCGAAATATTGGCGGTATTCCTTGTAGGTCGTCGAGCCGATGCAGCGCAGCGTGCCGGCCTGCAAGGCTGGCTTGAGCAGATTGGAGGCGTCCATCGCGCCGCCGCTGGTGGCGCCCGCGCCGATGACGGTATGGATTTCGTCGATGAACAGGATCGCGCCCTTGATCGCCTCGAGTTCCTTGACGACCGATTTGAGGCGTTCTTCGAAATCGCCGCGATAGCGTGTGCCCGCGATCAGCGCGCCCATGTCGAGCGAATAGATGACGCTGTTCGTGAGGACTTCCGGCACTTCGTTCTTGACGATCTTGCGCGCGAGACCCTCGGCAATGGCCGTCTTGCCCACGCCCGGATCGCCCACAAACAGCGGATTGTTCTTCTGGCGGCGGCACAGGATCTGGATCGTGCGCTCGACTTCCGCGTCGCGGCCGATCAGCGGATCGATGCGGCCGGTCTTGGCCTTCTCGTTCAGATTGACGCAATAGGCTTCGAGCGCTTCGGTCCCCTGCTTGACGACTTTCTCGCCCTCTTCTTCCTCTTCGGCACCGCGCACGGGCTTTTGCTGGGTCATCCCGGGGCGCTTGGCGATACCGTGACTGATATAGCTCACGGCGTCGAGCCGCGTCATGTTCTGCTCTTGCAGGAAATAGACGGCGTGGCTTTCGCGTTCGGTGAAGAGCGCCACAAGCACATTGGCGCCCGTCACTTCGTCGCGGCCGGAATTCTGGACATGGAGCACGGCTCGCTGCACCACGCGCTGGAAGCCGGTCGTGGGCTTGGCGTCTTCGCCGTCCTCGATCACCAGCGTGATCAGTTCTTCATCGACATATTTGACGAGTGAATGGCGCAACGAATCGACATCGACGTTGCAGGCCTTCATCACCTGGGCGGCGTCGGGATCGTCGAGCAAGGCCAGCAGCAGGTGTTCCAGAGTGGCGTATTCGTGATGCCGGTCGCTCGCGAGCTTGATCGCGCGATGAAGAGCTTGTTCCAGGCTCCGCGACAGGGATGGCATCGAATCGCTACTCCTTCTCCATGGTGCATTGTAGAGGATGTTGATGGCGGCGGGCGAATTCAATGACCTGCGCCACCTTCGTCTCGGCAACCTCGTAGGTGAACACGCCGCAAATCCCCACACCGTGGCGATGGACATGGAGCATGATCTCGACCGCTTCGTCCCGGTTCTTGTTGAAGAACCGCTCGAGAATGAGCACCACGAACTCCATCGGTGTGTAATCGTCGTTCAGGAGCAGGACTTTGTACAGGCTCGGCCGCTTGGTCTTGGGACGCGTTTTGGTCGCGATCCCGCTGCCCGTGCGGTTTCCGGTTCCGTTGCCCTGGCCCTGATCGTCCTTCTTGTCGCTCATCGCCGCCAAATCGCCCGAGGCGCCGGTCGGTCGGCGCATCGCCGCGCCAGCTTAACGGAAATCCTCCCCAGTTTGGCAATCGGGGATTGCCGCAAGGTTTACGAATGTGAGGGCGGCACCCGGCGATTTCAATAACCGGTGATTTCAATGAATTTCGCACGCGCGGCAAAGCGAAAGGGCCTGGAGCAAGCTCCAGGCCCTTCCAAAGCCGTCCCGCGAGCGAGGGGGGAGGGATGCCCGCGAGACGAGTCTTTTCGCACCAATTACGCGGCGCGCGCGCTCTGTACGATCTCGACCCAGGCCTGAACGCGGCCCTGAAGCGGCTCAAACGTCTGCTTGCTGGCGGAGACGAAGATCTCGCTGAGCTTCGTCATCTGTCCGACATAGGCGTCAAACGCGGTCTTCGCGAAATCGGTCTGCAGTTCGAACACCTCGTGGGCGGACTTCGAGCCGAGGACTGCCTTCACCGCAGTGATCGAATCTTCGACCGACTGCTTGGAGTAGGAGTAAATCTCGTTGTGGAGCGTTTCGGCGCCCTTGCCTGCCGCATTCGCGGCCTTCATGTACGCTTCGACCGTCTCTTTGCCGTAGCCGAGGATATGGTCGTAATTCTTGACGGCCTTCTCGAAACCGACTTTGAGGGCTTCCGAGCCGTTCTTCATCGCCGTCTCGATGCCTTCTGCGCCGTTGATCTTCTCGCTGGCCGCTTTTGCCTTCGTAGCCATGGTAATTCTTCCTTTTCGCTTCGAACGCACCG
>JBEKLK010000374.1:0-3338 GCA_050010235.1 Rhizomicrobium sp. | reverse complement strand
CATGGCGGGGATCGGCGCACGCGGCGTCTATGGCTGGTATGAAGCGCTCGACTACACACGCGCGCGGCTGCCCGAAGGTGTCAAGTTCGCGATCGTCCGTGCCTATATGGCTCACCATCAGGCGATGACGCTGGTTGGCATCGCGAATGCGATCCAGGACGGGAGAATGCGCGCGCGCTTCCACGCCGAACCGATGATCCAGGCGGCCGAGCTTCTGCTGCAGGAGCGCATGCCGCGCGATGTTGCAGTCGCGCGTCCGCCGCCGGAAGAACTGACCGCTGCCGCGCAGATTGCCAATTTCTTGCCGGAAACGCAGCGTCGTTACGACTCGGCGCATTCGCGCGTTCCGCGCACGCATCTCCTGTCGAACGGGCGCTATGCCACGATGGTGACGGCTGCCGGATCCGGCTATAGCCGCTGGCGCGATATCGCGATCACGCGGTGGCGCGAGGACGTCACCTGCGACGGGTGGGGCGCCTTTATATTCCTGCGCGA
Source organism: Rhizomicrobium sp. (assembly GCA_050010235.1). GTDB lineage: Bacteria > Pseudomonadota > Alphaproteobacteria > Micropepsales > Micropepsaceae > Rhizomicrobium. Next base: position 2,843 of record JBEKLK010000374.1, on the reverse strand, counting down.
CGTGCGCAGCGGCGAATGCTGGTCTGCCGGCTACCAACCCACCGCCATCGAGCCCGACAGCTACGAAGTCATATTCTCGGAAGACCGGGCCGAAATCATCCGCAATGACGGCAGCCTTGCGACGACCCTGGAGGTTGCGGTTTCCTCCGAGGACGATGGAGAAGTGCGTCGCGTTTCGATCACCAACCATGGAAATCGCGCGCGCGAAATCGAGCTCACGTCCTATTCCGAAATCGCCCTGGCGCGGCAGCCGGACGACGTCGCGCACCCGGCTTTCGCGAAATTGTTCGTGGAAACGGAGTTCGTGCCGAGTCTCGGCGCGATCCTGGCGACACGGCGGCAGCGGTCGTCGGCCGATCCGCAGATATGGGTCGCCCATCTCGCCGTCGTCGAAGGCGATTCGTCCGGCGACGTGCAGTTCGAGACCGATCGCGCGCGTTTCCTGGGCCGCGGCCAGACCATTCGGGCCGCTGCAGCCATTACCGACGGCTGGCCGCTCTCCAACAACGCCGGCGCCGTCCTCGATCCCATCTTCAGCCTGCGCCGGCGCGTGCGAATTCCGCGCGGCGCAACGGCGCGCATCGCGTTCTGGACCTTGGCAGCCGCCACGCGCGACGAGATCCTCGATCTCGCCGACAAGCACCACGAAGCAACCGCGTTCGAGCGCGCGACCACGCTGGCATGGACGCAGGCGCAGATGCAGCTGCATCATCTCGATATCGGCATGGACGAGGCGCATCTTTTTCAGCGCCTGGCCAACCACGTGCTCTATTCCGATTCCACCTTGCGGCCACCGCCCGAGGTCATCAGGCGCGGCGCTCGTAAGGTTTCGACGTTGTGGGCCAACGGGATTTCGGGCGACCTGCCCATCGTGCTGGTCCGCATCGACGACCACGATCACCTGGAACTCGTGCGTCAGCTGCTGCGCGCGCACGAATATTGGCGGCTCAAACAACTTGCCGTCGACCTCGTGATCGTCAACGAGCGCGCCGCGTCCTACGTCCAGGACCTGCAAAACGAACTCGACGCGCTGGTGCGGATGAACCAATCGATGCCCCGCATCGCGAGCGATACCGCGCACGGTTCGGTTTTCGTGCTGCGCGGCGATCTGATCTCGCCGGACGTGAGCCTGCTGCTTCAGGCAACCGCGCGCGCCGTTCTGCATGGAGATCGCGACTCGCTTGCCGAACAGATCAATCGCGCCCGCGATCTCAAACCCGCCACGGCACCGCCGGCGCGGCGAACGCCGCCCGCGGCCGCGGCCGAACCGTCTTTGCCGCGTCCCGCGATGGAATTCTTCAATGGGCTGGGCGGCTTCACGAACAACGGCCGCGAATATCTGACAATTCTCGCCGGCGCCGACCGCACGCCCGCCCCCTGGCTCAACATCGTGTCCAACCCGTCGTTCGGCTTTCAGGCATCGACCGATGGCAGCGGCTTCACCTGGTCCGCGAACAGCCAGCAGAACCAGTTGACGCCGTGGTCGAACGATGCCGTGGGCGACGCGCCGGGCGAAGCGTTCTATGTGCGCGACGAGGACACCGGCGAAATCTGGAGTCCGACGGCACTTCCCATACGCGAGAAGAACTCCCCCTATTCCGTCCGGCACGGTCAGGGCTACAGCCGCTTCGAGCATAATTCGCACGGCGTCTCGCTCGAACTTCTGCAATATGTTCCGACCGACGACCCCGTCAAGATTTCGCGGCTTAGAATCGCCAATCATTCCGGACGGGAACGGCGACTGACGATCACCGCCTATGTCGAATGGGTTCTGGGCGCAAACCGGACCGCAACCGCGCCGTTCGTCGTGACGGAAATCAATCCGGAAACGGGCGCGATCTTCGCGCAGAATCCGTGGAGCGAGCAATTCAACGAGCGTGTGGCGTTCGCCGACCTGAACGGACGACAGACGGCCTGGACCTGCGACCGCACGGAATTCCTGGGACGCGACGGCACACTCGATCGCCCCCTCGGTCTGACGCCGGGGATGGTCCTGTCCAACCGTGCCGGGGCCGCTCTCGATCCTTGCGCCGCTTTGCAGGCACAGATCCGGTTGAGCGCCGTAGGTTCGACCGAGATCGTCTTTTTCCTCGGCCAGACCGCGACGAAGCCGGAAGCGCAAGCGCTGATTGCGAAATACCGCAAAGCGGATCTCGACGCCGTTTTTGCGGAAGTCACGCGCCAATGGGACGACATTCTCGGAACCGTTCAGGTCAAGACGCCCGACCGCGCGCTGGATATTCTCGTCAACCGCTGGCTTCCTTATCAAACGCTGGCCTGCCGCATCTGGGCGCGCACCGGCTTCTATCAGGCGAGCGGCGCTTACGGTTTCCGCGACCAGTTGCAGGACGTGATGGCGATGTGCGTCTCGCGGCCCGACATCGCGCGCGCGCATGTGTTGCGGGCAGCCGCGCGTCAATTCGTCGAAGGCGACGTGCAGCATTGGTGGCTGCCCGAATCCGGACGCGGCATTCGCACGCGCGTGGCCGACGATTGCGGCTGGCTCGCTTTTGTCGTGGCACACTATGTACAGGTCACGGGCGATGTCGCGGTGCTCGACGAAGTCGTGCCGTTCCTTGAAGGTCCCAGGCTGCACGACGGCGAACGCGATGCGTTTTTCCAGCCCACGGTTTCCGACAAATCGGCGAGCCTGTTCGATCATTGCGCGCTGGCGATCGAGAAGAGTCTCGCGACCGGGATACACGGGCTGCCGCTGATGGGAACCGGCGATTGGAACGACGGCATGGACCGCATCGGCGAGGGCGGCAAAGGCGAAAGCATCTGGCTGGGATGGTTTCTCTATACGATATTGACCAGCTTCGCGAACATTGACGAACGACGCC
>JBEKLK010000373.1:0-3339 GCA_050010235.1 Rhizomicrobium sp. | reverse complement strand
ATCACGCGAAAATACCGCAATACGCGGGGCAATCCTCATAGCGACGAATCACATCCTGCCGAGGCACAGCACCTGTCGACGCGCGATCTTCAGGTCAAATCTCACATTTGCGCTGCAACGCCCGTTGCGTATGATTGTCCGCAACAAACCGGCAGTTAAGCCGGTGCGATCGGAGAGGACGACTTTGGGCAGCATCGTAGCGACCGACGAGAAAACCGGGCGAAAATTCTATCTGGACGATCCCGACGATCTGAGCCCGGGCGAGAAGGTCACGTTCATCCTTAATCTGCACGGCGGCGGCTCGGCAGGCGCCTGGCAGCGCGCGTATTTTCCGGCCGTCGATTTCAAAGATGCGTACCGCCTCGCAATTGCGACGCCTTCGGCAGCTACCAAGCAACCGTCGCGGCGCTGGGTCGGCGAAGCGGACGATGCGCATCTGCGCAACATTGTCGATTGGGTGTTCGAGAAATACGGCGCGCGGAACATCGCGCGCTTTTGGCTGGTGGGCCATTCGCAAGGCGGGATGACCTCCCGGCGCTTGCTGGCCGAGGATCCGTTTTTCCAGAGCAGGGTCGACGGCTGGTTGAGTCTTTCGGGTGGACGCATCGGCACGGCCGAACGCGCGCCCGGCTTTGCCGTTCCCATGCCGCCGGGGGTCACATTCACGTTGCCGAAATTTCCACCCCCGCCGGATCTCACTTGCGATATCTCGTTCATCTTCGCTGTCGGAGACCATGAAATCGCAAGCCTTCCCGCAACGTCGCCCTGGGCCGAGAAATACGGCGCGGGTCCCCGCGAGCGCCGGCCCGACGTGATCGACTCCGAGCCCGGTAAAATCCACGACACGACGCGCGAAAACTATTCTACCAAAGCCTGGGGACTGAGGCCGCGGCCCGGCAGGGCGCAGATTTATGTCTATCCGAATGCCCGCGACGCCAGGACGATCGCCGACGCCGTTCGCATCGACAAGGGACATACCGAAGGACTGGAGCCGAAGATCACCGAGGAATTGGTGAAGATGATGGTCTCTGCGCCGGGCGGCAAAGCGGCGCGAAGTCCATAAACCGCCCGCGGTACTTCGAATTGATTTGTTGCTTTGAACCTGTTGCGGCTGCGAGCCGGACACATTGCGCAGACAGGCCTCTTCGTGACGACTTCGACCGCAGCTCCGCCTTGTACGCTTTCGTACAAGGTTTGCGATGGCATCGCGACCCGAGACGGGTATCTACTTTAGACGGCTGGAACGAGAGAGAATGATGCATGTCGTCGGGCAACGGACTCGAAGACGCCTTCGAATGCTCGCGATTGCTGGAACAGTTGGACGACGCCAGGCGCGAAATTGACGAGCTACGCCGCGCATTGGAGGGGTGCGAACGCGAACTCGGCGGAGCGCATCATCGCGTTTCGAATGGGCTGCTCATCACCGCCGCCTTTTTGAGGTTGCAGATTCCGCAAACGCCGGGGGACGCGTCCAAGCGAATCTTGCGCGCTGCGATGGAGCGCATCGAGGCGATGGGGCAATTTCATCGTCATCTCGTCAGCGCCGGCACATCGCAGACAGTCGACTTCAGCGTATATCTCGAAAATGTCGCCGCCGATATCGCCGCCATTACGGGTGCGGTTTGCAAAGTTCGCGTGGCGTCCGAGATTTTCATAGGCGGCGATGTCGCCATGAATCTGGCGATTGTCGTCAACGAACTGGTCGTCAACGCAAAGAAGCGCGCCGGCAAGCGCGCGCGAGACATAGAAATCGGCTGCTCCCCGGGCGATGACGGACACCTGCATCTGGAAGTGACCCATGACGGTCCCGGTCTGCCGCCGGACTTCGACCTCGAGCATCCAACCGATCTTGGAATATCGGTCGTGTGCGGGATCGTCCGGCAGCTCGGCGGCGAGATCTCGGCCGAAACCGACTGTAGTGCCCGCATCCGGATTTCGATTCCGATCTCGTCCGGAAATGGTGAACGCACGGAACACTTTCTGAATCGGCACCTACATTAAAGGTGTGTACCGCGCGCGGCCGACGCAACGATCGTATTTCTCAATCTCCGGTCCGCGCCGAATTTTCGCACACCTGACGACGTTTCGGCGCCATGAGTTCGCGCGGGAGCTCGCGCCGCAAGTAAAGCCGTCATCACTCCTGCAGTGCGAGGAGATAAGGCAAGCCGCCATCGAAAGACTTGTTGCTGCCCCACACCGAGGCGCTGAAGCCGGCCGGCAGTCCCGATCTCAATTGTTTGGTCGTGAGCGACATGGTCGTGTCGGCGCCGGCTACCGAACCGATTCCGTTCAATGTCGAGTCGGTCGTGCTGTCCCAATACACATCCGTGAGTGTGGCTCCGGCGCTGAGACCCACCGACGCCCCAAGAGAAGGCGACGGATCCGTGGCACTCGCCACGCCGATCGAATATGCCCGATTTACCGTCAGGTCCGAATCGGCAAGGCCGATTAAGCCACCCACATTGTTGTAGCCACTGACACTGCCGGTCGCATAAACATCGGAGATCGTTCCCGAGGCAAGCCCGACCAATCCTCCGGCGTCGGTACCATCGCCGGCAACCGCGGGATCTGCAGTCGCAGTTACCTTTCCGGAGGCCTCGGACGTTTCGATCTGCGCTCCGGAGTCGTTGACACCGACCAGTCCGCCAACCTCGTCGTTTCCCTTTACGGCGCCAGACGCATAGGAGGCGACGATCAGGGCCCCCTCTCCATTTGATTCATTCTCACCGACAAGACCGCCGACGCCGACACTTTCTGTACCTATCGCGGTCCCCAGTTGGGCAGTGACCGCGCCTGTGGCGTAAGAGTTCTCGATGGTGCTGTTGTTATCATTCAGGCCGACGAGGCCGCCGACATCGCTCACTCCGCCGGTCACGCTGCCGGATGCATTACTTTGTTCGATAGTTCCCGCCAAATTTTCTCCAACGAGTCCGCCAATATCCTCCGCGCCCGGCCCTGCCGTCACAGGTTCCGTCGAGTAGGAGCCCGTTACGCTTCCTCCGATGTTGAATCCCACCAATCCGCCAATGTCATCGGACCCGGAAATCGACTTGGAAACCGAAACGCTGCCGGCCGCATAGGAGTCCAGAATGTCGGCATTGAAATTCTCGCCAACCAGGCCGCCCAGGGAACTTGGATCGTCGCCGATACCTTTTACAGGGCTCTCCGAATATGAATTCGTAATTTCGGCCGTTATCGACCCGTTAAAAGCGCTGTTGAATCCGACGAGCCCGCCTACGTAGGAGTTGCCGCTAACGGTTCCCAGTGAGTAAGAGCCTGTAATGATGCCGGAATTACTACCAACAAGTCCTCCGGCGTACGATGCACCGAGGATTCATA
>JBEKLK010000372.1:0-3343 GCA_050010235.1 Rhizomicrobium sp. | reverse complement strand
GTTGTGCCCGAGGTATAGAGGATGGTGGCGGGATCGGAGGGCTCGATGGTCGCGTCGGGCAAGCGATCGGTGTCGCCTGCCGATGCTTCCGCGAAATCCGTGCCGATGGACGACGACCCGCCCCGGGCCACGACAATCGCCTTCAAATCCATCGCGCCGATCGAAGACGCCATGCGATCGGCTCTCTCGCCGTCGATCAAAAGCGCCGCCGGCGTGGAATCGTTCAGGGCAAACGCGATTTCATGCGCCGTCCACCAGGCATTGATCGCGACGGCAATCGCCCCAATGGCCTGAACGGCCCAGAAACTCACCAGCCATTCGGGATAGTTGCGCATACCGATGGCGACCCGATCGCCTTTCCGGACGCCGGCGCTGCGCAGGAAATGCGCGAGAGCCGCAACCTTGGCGAAATGTTGCCGGTAGCTGATCTCCTCATTGCCGTAAACGAGGAAGGGGCGGGCATCGAACTGCCGGGTCGATTCCAGTACCGCCCGCAAGGATGGCGGTGCGTGGCGATACACCTTGAGCGGATAGCCCGTGGAATTGTCGTCCGTAAGTTCGAACGCGCCTTCGGCGGTGAACCGTCGGACCAGATCGCTGCGCGTGAGCATCTCCGACCGCTCCCCGCGGCATGCATCTCACCCGGTAACGGGAGGGAGCATGCGCGTGTTGATCCTGGATGCCACGCTAGCGGCCTTTCGAAGGAGTGACAAATCGGCCGGAGATGCTCCAGAAGTTACTCGGTCGCCGCATCCCGTTTGTGGCTCAACACAATGCCTTCGCTCGTTGAAATCACGAGTGCATCGACGAGGCCCTTGGAGTCGCGCTCGAATGTCAATCGGAGATTGGGCCGGCCGGCGATGGCGAAAGCGTCGCCGCCCAGCGGCACCAGTTGCTCCTCCGGCGATCTGGCGCGTTTGTAGAACAGTGCGCCGTCTTCCAAGCCGATCTGCCGGTCGTCATAGGATCCGATGAGGTCCTGGGCCGATTTTGGGTCCAGCTTTACGCCATTCTTCTCCGCCGTAAGCCGTTCCAATGTCCAACGTGCTTCGGTCAATGTCGGCGACGCGCCGCCTTTGGCGATGATCGTGCGAACGGCCAATTCCTCGGCCCGCGCCAATGCATCTGCCGACGCGACGGCGATGTCCGGCTTGACGCCGATCTTGTCCCAGTTTGTGCCCGTGATCGGATTGACGGCGGCGCCGGTGGAAATGAACACCGTGAAGCCGTCACCGGCATCGAATACGTCGCCAGGATTGGCGCCGCCATAGGTCGTTTCGCCGATCAACGTGCCGCGCTTCTGGGTCTGGACGTCGTACGCGAACTCCTCGGCGGCGGAGCCGGTTGAGCCGCTGACCAGCACGTAAAGGGGCACGTCCGGCCGCCGCTTTCCGGCGAAATTGGCGAGCGTGGTGAAATCGACCGTCTGATCGTTCTTCCGTCTGTAGAAACGGTTCAGCAGCACCGGCTTGTCGCCGAAGAACCCGCTGAGCAAAAGGTCGATCATCGCGGGCGAGCCGCCGCCGTTTTCACGGATGTCGAAGATTACGGCGTCGGTATTCTGCAAGAAGGTCAGCGCCGCTTCGGCTGCGCGGCGCGCAGCGGGTGTTTTCGCGCCCGTGAGCTTGGGATCGAACGCCGCAAAGGCGTTCATGCGAATGTAGCCGATATTACCCGGCAGGCGTTGCACCGCGTCGAAGCCGTAATTGGCCGCCGCCGCTTCGCGGTCCGCCGCGGCATTGTTCGGGCCCGCGATGTTTTCCGCCGGCGTCTCGCCCGGCGGGCTCCAGCGGAAATTGAAATGGCTGTCCGTCTTCACCAGACGTGCCGTCACGATCGATGCGAAGCTGCGTTCGTCCGGCGCGGCGAGCAGGTCAGGATCGGCCTTCCAGCCGCGCACGTCGGCAGCAACCGTTTTGGCGACGTTCTTGAAGACGTAGTTGACCTCGATCAGTCCCGCGAGACGATCGAGCGTTTGCACGCGCGCCTGCAAAGCGAAGGGTTCGGCCCGCGCAACGGGCGTTGCGAGCAACAACCCGATCAGAAGAGCTGGGACGATACGACGGATCATGGCGCGGCCTTTCTTTTGGATTTGGTTGCGAGTTGGTGGATGCGCCGATCGAGGGGCATCCGCATCAGAGCTGCATCGAGAGCGTCCAGCTGTTCGAGAAACCGCGGCGCGGCTTCGTGCAGCAATTCGTCCGTGGCGCGTTGCACGACATCCCACAATGGATCGAGCCGGACGCACAGCGCTTCGCCCTTCGCCGTGATGGCGAGCGCGCGGCGGCGTTTGTCGGCGCGCGAGGCGGTGCGGCGGATCAGCCTTCGCGACTCCAGCGCATTGGCGACCTGGACAACGGCCACATGGCTTTGACCCAACACGGCTGCTGCTTCGCCGATTTCGACGCTGGAGCGGCTGCGCATCAGCGTCATCAGTCCGAACCAGCGCGGCTCGAAAGCAATCCCGGCTTCGCGATAGGCGGCGGCCACGCCCTGGTTCAGCGCCTCGTAAAGCCGGCGCAGGCGTGTGCTTAACGCGCGCGCGCCCTGCCGGGTGAGAAAGTCGGCCTCTTCGACCATCTTATGTAAGTACTTACATATATTGGAAATTACAAGTGCGGAGACGAGGAAATCCGTACTGTGCGGGGTATGTTGCATGCAAAGTGGATGGGGCCACTTTCACAACTCCGACTCACGCCTTTGTGAGCGGACGGCATCCGGCGCATTGTTAAGCTGCTTCAAAGTTCAGGGGGACGTGTGCATGCGATTTGCCATACCGCTTGGCGCAGCAGTCGCTTTCAGTATTTGCGGTACTTATGCGGCGGCCGACGATCAGCCCGCGACAGCGTCCGTCAATCTTGCGGACGCGGGTTACGAACAGCAGGTCGTGCCGGTGCAGAAAGGCGTCTGGCTCCTGGCGCAGCCGAAATTCCAGGTTCAGCCCTGCGGCAACGTCACGGTGATCGAGCAAAGCGATGGGCTTGTCCTGGTCGATGCCGGCGGCTCGAAGGGTGCGGGGCAGCACATCGTTCAGATCATCCACTCGCTTTCCACAAAGCCCGTGAAGGCCGTGATCATCAGCCAATGGCACGGTGACAAACCGCAAGGGCTTTCCGAGATTCTCAAGGAATGGCCGAAGGCGCGCACGATCTCAACCGCCAAGACGCAGGCCTATCTCAGCAACCCTGCGACGATGAACACGCCGGGGAGTCCCGACGCCGCGGGCAACGCGCGTTTCCAGACGATGCTGCAACGTTACGAGGCCCGGCTGCAGACCACCGCGTCGAAAGCCGGCACCGAGGATATGCGAAAGCGGTATGAGCAATTGGTCGGCATCGTCCAG
>JBEKLK010000371.1:0-3355 GCA_050010235.1 Rhizomicrobium sp. | reverse complement strand
GCGGCGCGCTATGGCGGCGAGGAGTTCACGGTCATCCTGCGCCAAACCGCCCTTGAAGCGGCTGTTCGCCTTGCCAATCAAATCCGCACCAACGTCGAAAGCAAGAAACTGGTCAAGCGTTCGACCGGAGATATTCTTGGCACGATCACGATCTCGATCGGCGTCGCACAGCTTGGACTCGGCGAATCGCCCTCGTCCCTCATTCAGCGCGCCGATGCATGTCTTTACGCCGCCAAAAATGCCGGCCGCAACCGGGTCATGAGCGAGGCCGCTTCAACCATGGTCGAGGCGGTCGTCGCGGCATAACCCCAATTCGCCGCACGGTGCATCGACTTTGCACGCCGGCGCTTCCCAACGTCACGCTGCTGGTTCTATGCTGAATCCTACAACATCCAGGGGTTCCGCATGCGCAAAGATTTCGAACGTTGTTACGTCGTGTCTCACGGCAACGTCGCCGTTCTGACGATGAACCATCCCGAAGTGATGAACGCGGCGTCGATCAGGATGATCCGCGGTCTTGGCGCGGCACTCGATCACATCGAAAAACCGGACAGCGGGTTCCGCGCGATCGTTCTCACCGGAGAAGGCCGTGGATTTTGCTCGGGCGCCAATCTGTCCGAGGTTCCCGAGGAAGGCGCATCGCCTGGCGGCGCCGGCGCGGCGCTGGAAACGTCCTATCATCCATTTCTTCGGCGCCTTCGCGACTTGAAGATGCCGCTCATCACGGCGGTCAACGGAGCCGCGGCCGGCGTTGGCATGAGCATCGCGCTGATGGGCGACATCACGCTTGCTGCACGCTCAGCGTACTTCCTTCAGGCTTTTGCACGCATCGGCCTGGTTCCGGACGGCGGCTCGACCTGGCTCCTGCCGCGCCTGGTCGGCCTGGCGCGCGCCAAGGAACTCTCGCTGCTAGCCGAAAAACTGCCCGCCGAAACCGCGCTTTCCTGGGGCCTGATCAATCGCGTCTTTGACGACGGCGCACTGATGGACGAAGCACTCAAGCTCGCCAATAGACTGGCCGAAGGACCGACCCAATCCCTGGCAGCCGTTCGCCGGCTCTATTGGGAGAGCCCTCATAATTCTTACGAGGTCCAGCTCGACCTCGAACGGCAATCGCAGCAGCGAGCGGGCAAGACCGAAGATTTCGTGGAAGGCGTAACGGCCTTTCTGCAAAAGCGCCCGGCGAAGTTCAAGGGGAAATAATCCTCCATTAACCAACAAGCGGCGGACTGGACCACCCGGTCGCGCCGGCGAGACTTGCACGGGGACCCAAACTGCGGCCCAATTGGCCCGGATGGTTTTCCGGCCCGGCCCGTGTCTCGCGGCGATGGCGCCCGATCGACGCTTCGAAGTTCGACGATACCGACAGTCCACAACAGGAGTTCAATAAATGCGACGCAGTTTCATCGCGCTCGCCGGCCTCGCCGGCACGGCATGCGCAATTCTCGGTGCAACGACTGCACTCACGCACGCCCAGTCCAATCACACGCAATACGGCACATGGGGCGTCGATCTCAGCGCGATGGATAAGAGCGTCAGGCCCGGCGACAACTACTTCATGTTCGTCAACGGCAATTGGTACAAGAGCGCCGTCATTCCGCCGGATCGCGCCAGCACGGGTTCGTTCCAGAATCTGCGCGTCCTGAGCGAAACGCGGATGGCCGAGATTGCAGCGTCGCTCGATGCGAAACCCTACGATCAACTGACCGACGACGAAAAGAAGCTGCGCGATTTGTACGACGCGTATCTCGACCAGAAACAGATCGATGCGAACGGTCTGACACCGGCCAGGAAAGACCTCGACTATATCGCGGGCCTCAAGACGCTGGACGACGTCGCAGCCGCCATGGGCGATCCGCGGCTTCAGCTCGACGGACCGATGGGCCTGGGAATCGGCATCGACGAAAAAGACCCCGATGCGTATGCAGTCGATCTCGGACAGGCCGGACTTGGACTGCCAGATCGCGACTACTATCTGAAGGACGATCCTGCACTTGCCGCAGCGCGCGATGCCTACAAGAAGCATCTTGCAGCAATGTTCACGCTTGCGGGCCTGAGCGATCCGGACAAGCGCGCACAGGGCGTCTACGACCTCGAAGCCAAGATGGCTGCGGCCGATTGGCCGAATGAAGATCGCCGCAACGAGGACAAGGTCTACAATCCCATGTCCTATTCGCAACTGAAGGCGCTGACGCCGCAATTTTCGTGGGCTGCCTATTTCAAGACCGCAGGCATTTCGACCACGACCACGACGGGCGAACGCCAGGTCATCGTGGCCGAGAAATCGGCTTTCCCCAAACTGTCGCAGATCTTCTCCGACACGCCGGTTGCCGTGTGGCGCGACTATCTGACCGTGCATTACCTGCACACCTATGCGGCGTATCTGCCTTCGGCTTTCGACCGGGAAGACTTCGCATTTTACGGCACGACCTTGCAGGGAAATCCCCAGCAGCTCGCCCGCACGGCGCGCGCGGCGCATCTCCTCGACAACGCGATGGGGGAAGCGCTCGGTAAGGAATACGTCGCCAAATATTTTCCCCCTGAGGCCAAGGCCAAGGCAGTCGAGCTCGTGAACAACCTGCTCAAGGCCTATGACGCCGATATCCGCACATTGGCGTGGATGACCCCCGCGACCCGCGAAAAGGCGCTGAACAAGCTGCATCATTTCGGCGTCAAGATCGGCTATCCCGATCATTGGCGCGATTATTCGGCGCTCGCGATCAAACGCGACGATCTTCTGGGCGACATCCAGCGCGCGGCGGAATTCGATTGGAACCGGCAGCTCAAGCGCATCGATCAGCCCGTCGACAGGACGGAATGGGGCATGACGCCTCCCACGGTGAACGCCTATAACAATCCCCAGGGCAACGAGATCGTGTTTCCGGCCGCCATCATGCAGCCGCCCTTCTTCGATCCCAATGCGGACGACGCCGTGAACTATGGCGGCATCGGTGCCGTGATCGGGCACGAGATCAGCCACGGCTTCGACGATCAGGGCGCAAAATTCGGCCCGACCGGAAAACTGGAGAATTGGTGGACCGACGCCGACAAGCAGGCCTTCGAGGCGAAAACCAAAGCGCTCGGCGCGCAATATGACAGTTACGAGCCGCTGCCAGGCCTGCATATCAACGGCGCTTTCACGATGGGCGAGAATATCGCGGACAATGCCGGCATTGCGATTTCGCTCAAGGCCTATCACATTGCGCTGGGCGGCAAGAAAGCGCCGATGCTCGACGGCTATACGGGCGATCAGCGGTTCTATTTGGCGTTTGGCCAAATCTGGCGAGGCAAGCTGCGCGACGGTGCATTGCGGCAGCAGGTGCTTTCCAACGAGCACAGCCCGCCGGAGTTCCGC
>JBEKLK010000370.1:0-3358 GCA_050010235.1 Rhizomicrobium sp. | reverse complement strand
AGCTCGCAACCCTGAGATGACGCTCAAGCTCTATCACTGCAAAGGTGCGCGCTCGCTACGGCCGCTATGGACTCTCGAGGAAATGGGCATTCCCTATGAGCTGGAATCGATGCCGTTTCCGCCCCGGTTTTTGCGGCCGGGATATCTCGACATCAATCCGCTGGGCACGGTGCCGGCACTGGTCGACGGCGCGCTGACCATGACGGAATCGGCAGGCATCTGTCAGTATCTTGTGGATCGCTACGGGCCGACGGATCTGGGCCTCACGCCTGGGGACGAGGATTACGGCGCCTATCTGAACTGGCTGCATCGCAGCGACGCGACATTGACCTTTCCCCAGACCATCGTGCTTCGTTACACAAGATTGGAGCCGCGCGAACGGCGGCTGCCGCAGGCGGTCGACGACTACACGCAATGGTTCTTCGCGCGGCTGCGCAGTGTCGAGCAGGCCACGGCCGGGCGGGACTATCTCTGCGCCGACCGTTTTACCATCGCCGATGTGTGCATCGGTTTCGCGCTCTATCTTGCGGACACGCTCGGTTTCCGGGAAAAATTCAAGCCGAATACGGAGGCCTATTACGCGCGCCTGACTGCGCGTCCGGCCTTCCAGCGTGCGATCGCTCTCTGAGCGGCCGAGACGATACCAACGGAGCGACGATGAACCTCGACCAACAGGAGCTTGACGAATTCCGGAGCGAAGTCCGCGCCTGGCTCGAAAAGAACAAACCGGCCGATCCCGGTTTTCTGCTGCCGCAATCCTTCATGGAAGTGGGCTCCGACGAGCAGTTCCATTTCCTGCGCGATTGGCAGCGGAAGGTTTACGATGCGGGCTATCTCGGCATGGCGTGGCCGAAAGAATATGGCGGTGGCGGCAAACCGCAGCAGCTGCAGGATATCGTCACGCGCGAGATGGTGCGCCAGAAGGTGCCCTTCATGACCAATACGATCGGTCTGAACTGGGCGGGCCCGCTGATCCTCAACATGGGCACCGAAGAACAGAAGAAAGCCTATATCCCCGGCATCCTCAGCGCGGAGGATATCTGGTGCCAGGGATTCTCGGAGCCGGACCACGGTTCCGATCTCGGCAACGCGCAGCTCAAGGCGGAGCGCGACGGAAAAGAATTCGTGCTCAACGGCAGCAAGATCTGGACGAGCCTCGCCAAGCACGCGAAATACATGATCCTGCTTGCGCGCTCGAACCCGGCTGCCAACAGCAAATATGAGGGGCTCAGCTTCTATCTCATTCCCATGCGGATTCCCGGCATCGAGGTCGTGCCGATCCGCAAGCTGACCGGCGAGTACGGATTCAACCAGACTTTCTTCGCCGATGCGCGCATTCCCGAGTCCTGTCTGATCGGCCGGGAAGGCGGCGGCTGGCAGGTCGCGATGGCGACGCTGGCGTTCGAGCGGGGCGCGGTCGGTGGGCAGGCCGGCGGACATGCGATGATGAGCAAGGACGTGTCGCAGGTGGTGGCGCTGGCGCGCGTCGCACAGCGCAACGGCCGCCCCGCCATCGAAGATCCGCTCATCCGCGACCGGCTGGTGCAATTCATCATGGAAGAGCGTTCGCTGTCGCTGAATTCCGCCCGTACGAAGATCAAGCCCCTCGTGGCGGAATATCCGGCATCGATTCCCATGGCGGGCAAACTGGCCGCCACCGAATATCAGCGCCGGCTCAATCAATTCGCGCTGTCGCTGCAAGGCGCCAATGCGGCCTATTATGTGGGCGATCCCAATGCCTATGAGCGCGGCCAGTGGCAGCGCTCCTATTTCAACGCATTCTCCGGAACGATCGGAGGCGGAACCAGCGAAATCCAGCACAATATCATCGGCGAGCGCGTGCTCGGCCTGCCGAAAAGCTAGGCGGCGATGGCGCGCGACAACAAGAGACCCACAATCGCGTTCAGCGACGAGCAGGCGCAATTGCTCGAGGTTGCGACAAGCTTCGCGCGAGACAAGTTTCCGCTGAACCAGGCGCGGGCCCGCATCGCGGCGAAAGAGGATTTCGATTCCGCGATCTGGAAGGAGATGGCGTCGCTCGGCTGGCTGGGCGTCGCGATCCCGGACAATTTCGGCGGTAGCGGTCTTGGGCTCGCGGAGGTGGTGACAATCGTCGAACCGCTGGGCCGCTATCTCGTGGGCACGCCGTTCGTCTCCACGACGCTGGCGGCGCAGGCCCTGCTCAAGGCCGGCACGGAGGCGCAGATGCGCGAATGGCTGCCGAAGATCTGTGAAGGCGCCGTCGGCGCGCTTGCGTTGGTCGAGCCGCATGGCGACTGGAATCTCGAGCACCTGACGGCGAAGGCCGCGCGGGAGGGCGATAGGCTCGCGCTCTCCGGCATCAAGACCTTCGCCACCGATGCTGCATCCGCCGATTTTGCGATCGGTTCGGTTGCGCTGGACGGTGCGCCCGCGCTGGTGCTGCTCGACCGGCAAGCGCTCGACGCTGCAAAAATCGAAAGAGAAATCGTCATCGATGAGACGCGGCGGTCCTACCGGATCGCGCTCGACGGCATCGCGATTCCGGGCGATCGCCTTCTCGATCCGTCGCGGACGCGGCCCGCGCTCAGGCACCTCGACGAGACAGCCTGTCTGCTCCTCGCCGCGGAATTGTGCGGCGGCGCCGGGGGCGTCCTCGAAACCATGGTCGAATATCTGAAAACGAGAAGGCAGTTCGACCGCACGATCGGCTCCTACCAGGCGCTGAAGCATCCGACCGTCGACGCGCTGATGGCGCTCGACGGCGCGCGATCTCATCTTTATTACGCGGCGGGCCTGTCCGGCGACGACGCCGAGCGTGAGGTCGCCGTGCGCATGGCGAAAGCGCTGGCAGGCGACGCGCTGTCCTTCGCGTCCGACCGTGCGATCCAGTTTCACGGCGGCTTCGGCTTCACCTATGATTGCGACGCCCAGCTGTTCCGCCGGCGCGGCATCTGGTGCGAGGCCCAGCATGGCGACGCCGCCTATCAGCGCAAAAGGCTCGCGAGCCTGATTCTTTGAGCAAATTCGCTCGGAATTCGGCCGACATACGGGAAATTCATTGGCGCTTAACGAAAAACTGGTCTAGCTCCCTATCGCCGTCTCAATTGCGACACGAAAGTGGCATTTGATCGACGGTGCGACCGAGGCCGCGCAAAGGCTTCCGGCACGTTCGCAACCAATTTGCGGCCACGAGAGAACACTTGAACAATCCATCGAATGCAGAAGACGAAGCCGCGCCGCTGAATGTGCCGGCGCTTGTCCGCAAGCTGACGCGTTATCGCGAGCCGAACGGCGCCTGGTCGACCTTCGAGCTTTGCCTGACGGCCGGCGCGCTTGTGACGAGTTGGGTCCTGATGTGGTGGTCGCTCGATGTCGG
>JBEKLK010000369.1:0-3386 GCA_050010235.1 Rhizomicrobium sp. | reverse complement strand
TCAGCTTCTGATCGACCAGCGCCTGGATGCCCGCCATGATCGGCGAGGCGAAAGAAGTTCCGCCGGCGCCCGACCAATATTCCGGCGCACCCTTGCATGGCGTGCCGCCGCCCCACTCGTCGGAGTAGCAAATGACGTAGTAGTGGCCCCAGAGACCGTCGGCCGCGAACAAGGACACGTCGGGGATATCGCGCGCGCCGTCGCTCGGATTGCCCACGACCTTTTGCCAGGTCGGTTTCGTATATCCCGAACAGGTGCCGCTGACTGCGGCGGCGCTTTTGTCCGAGGTGGCGCCATACGCGCATCCGCTGGGACCGCCGCTGCCGCCCACCACTTCCCAGAGCTCTTCGCCGTTCAGGGTGTCGCAGAATCCGTTCGTTCCGTAGGCGACCGTCGAGCCCGTGAGGAATTTGCTCACCAGCGTGCTCGCACAGGAATCGTTCCACGGAATTTCCGGAACATAGGAGAGTGCGGAGCCATAGGTGGCCGTGTTGGTGTTGCTCCAATAGGTGCTGTTGGTTTTGGCGTAAGAGTCGCCGAAATCCGTGCCGCCGACGGCCACATTGTACGGCGTCGACGCCATGCCGCTGACGGCAATTCCCTGGAACGACACCCACTGATCTGCGTCGCAGCTCGCGGCGTTCTCGTCGCCGGCCGCCACGAAAACGGAAACGCCTTCGGCGACCGCCTGCTGATAGGCCGAATAGAACGCGGCGTTGCCCGTCGCGCCGTTATAGGCTTCGCATTCGCCGTAGCTGATGCTGACGATCGGCGGCGGGCTCGGCGAATTGAGAATGTTCTGCAGCGCAATCAGTCCGCCGAATGTGGTGTAGGTGTCGGTGCAGGACGCGAGTTCGATCGCCGCATTCGGCGCCGCCGCGCTCGCCCATTCGGCATCGAGGATCGCTTCGCCGTCGTCGCCGTTGACGCCGGGGTTGCCGCAATTGTTGTGGCTTGTCGCCGTGTTCGGATGAACCGTCGTGAAGCTTCCGGACGTATAGCCCGAAAGTCCGAAGGTGGAACGGAACGTCGTCCAGTCGGCCGTCGAGTACACATTGGTGTCCTCGATCACGACGATGGTTTCACCTTTGCCCGTGATGCCCGAGGTAAAGAGCGGATTGAGATTGTAAATCGTGGCGAGATCGGCCGGCACGACGGGTTGATAGGTGAAGTTGTTATATTTGAAGGTGTATTTCGGGCGGGGCCGATAAAGCTTGTTGGGCCGGAAGTCGTTCAACGACACGATGCCCGTCACCGCCGGCGCCAGCGCAGACGGAATCTGCGGATCGGCGACATTGGCGACGTGCCTCACGCCCTTCACGTTCAGATAGTGGATGTCCGTCTTGAAGCCCGCGCGCACCTGCGCCGCAGTGCCCGAGAAATCGATCGTCATCCGGTTGGCATAAACGGCGTTCACCTGGAATCCGTGTGCGGTCAGCCAGCCGGTGACAGCCTGAATGTCGGCGGCCCCGATACCGAATTCCTGTCCGAATTCCGCCGCACTCAGCCAATGGTGATAGTTGGGCGAATTGCGGTCATGGAGCTGGTCGATCAACTGCTCCAGCGCACGTTCCTGGGCCGGCGAGCGGCGGAGGAGCAGCTGCATATGCTCCATGGCGAAACTGTCCGGGACGGCGCCGCGATCGTTCGCTTTGACTCTCGTCTCCGGTCGCGTGTTGCCCACGAGCGTGATGCGGCTGGAATCGTCGACGGTGCCGGTGATTTGCCGACCGGGCGACTGGGCCTCGGCCGCCATCCCGAACAGCGACGTTGCCACCAGAACCGGAAGCAGGAGGGAAAAACCGGCATATTTACGCATGATGCACCCCAGCCAAATCGGAACGCGCCCACATCCATAGCCAGAATACCAAGCGCCCGGGCGTTTTGCTATATCACTGATTACCTTTGGGTTTCCGCATTGGACGGTATTTGGCCGCCGACTGCGGATGACCATGCCGGCCGGCCGGGCTTGCCCTGGCGGGGCCGCTCCTCTATATGCCCGCCCCTCAGGCGGCTGCGGTCGCGGGAGGCCGACCGGCCGAAGTCCGGTGGGCTCATGCCGGATGGTCCGGCGTCCCGGCGAACCGAGGCGAAATCCGGGAATCCCTCCCTGTTTCGCTCCGCGGCCCGGAAAGGGACTGATCCGATATGGCTCTTTACGAGCATCTCCTGATCGCGCGCCAAGACATCAGCGCGCAGCAGGTCGACGCGCTGGCGACTCACCTCAAAACCATCGTCGAAGGCGAAGGCGGCAAGGTCGAGAAACAGGAATATTGGGGCCTGCGCTCGCTTGCCTACCGCATCAAGAAGAATCGCAAGGGCCATTACGTGCTCCTGAACATCAACGCGCCGTCCAAGGCCGTGCAGGAACTCGAACGCCAGCTGAAGATCAACGAAGACGTCCTTCGCTACATCACCGTCAAGGTCGACCAGTTCGAGCAATCCAATTCGAACAAGGCCCGCCGCGAACGGGACGGCGAGAAGAAGCCGGAAGGCGAGATTGTGGAGATCGAACTATGAGCCAGGCTGGAGCCCAACGCCGCCCCTTCTTTCGCCGCCGCAAGACCTGCCCGTTCTCGGGCGCCAATGCGCCGAAGATCGACTACAAGGACGTGAAGCTGCTGCAGCGCTTTATTTCCGAGCGCGGCAAGATCGTGCCGTCGCGCATCACCGCGGTTTCGACCAAGAAGCAGCGCCTGCTCGCCGTCGCGATCAAGCGCGCCCGCTTCATGGCGCTGCTGCCCTATCTCATCGGTTGAGCGGGAGACGAACATGCAAGTGATCCTGCTCGAACGGGTCGAAAAACTCGGACAGATGGGCGACGTGGTGAAGGTGAAGGACGGTTTCGCCCGCAACTTCCTGTTGCCCAAGAAGAAAGCCCTGCGCGCCACCAAGGCGAACGAAGCTTATTTCGAATCGCAAAAGGCGCAGCTCGAAACCCGCAACCTCGAGCGCAAGGCGGAAGCGGAAAAAATCGCCAAGAAGCTCGACGGGCAGAGCTTCACGCTCCTGCGCCAGGCAGGCGACCGGGGCCAGCTTTACGGTTCGGTTTCGCCCCGCGACATCTCCGATATCGTGACGGCCGGCGGCTTCACCGTCGACCGCACGCAGATTCCGCTGGACAAGGCGATCAAATCCGTCGGCCTGTTCCAGATCGCGATCGTGCTTCATCCGGAAGTCCGCGTGCATGTGACGGTCAACGTCGCCCGCACCGAAGACGAAGCGGAACGCCAGGCCCGCGGCGAAGACGTACTCACGGAGAAGACCGAGGTCGAGGAAGCCAAGGTCGCGGCCGAGGAGCTGTTCGAAGAAGGCGCCGGACCGAAGGCGGAAGACGGCGAAGAGGCCGCGGCCGAGGATTGAATCGGGCGCGCCTCGTGAAGGGG
>JBEKLK010000368.1:0-3390 GCA_050010235.1 Rhizomicrobium sp. | reverse complement strand
ATGTCGGGGATCGATGAGCGTGATGGTGCGGGCGCCGTAGTCGAAGCGCGTGACGAACCTGCGGAACACCTGCACGCCCACCATGCCGTCCGTATCGACGCCGCTGACTTCCGGTTTGTCGAAATCCAGCACGCCGAAAAGCTGATTGCTGATTGTGGCGGCGCCGATTGTGAGCGTTTTCACCCTGGTCTCGCCTTCATCGACGACGGCGTTGCCGGCGCCTCCGCCTTCCTGCTGTCCCACGACCTGCGCGGCGACGGCTTTCGCTCCGGTCGGCGTGAAATTGTCGTGTCCGCCCGTGTCGAAGATGAAAAGATACGGCCCTTTCCCGTTCACATCGACTTCCGCGTAGATGTGGTTGTTGATCAGGCGGAACGGAACCGTGGTCTGCGTTCCCTTCGCAAGCGTGTAATCGCGGACGGCGATTTTCGGAATGGCGTAGGCCGACGCCGGCTGTGACGGCAGGAATTTCGCGTCCAGCAGTGTTTCCTTCTGGATATATTTCTCGCCGCTTCCGTCATCGATGGTGAGTTTGCCGGCGAGCTTCACGCCGTCCGTTTCCCGATAATCCGAAAAGTGCGTGGTCACCGATTGGGGACCCTGCATTTCGACGGTGCGGTCCAGCAGATGCGTCGTCGCGTCGAACCAGGCGTCGAAAGGCTTTCCGTGTTCCGGCGTCACGGTGATGACGTCGTAGTTCGCCCCGCTGTCGTTCTTGACGCCATCGCCCACGATCGATGCGCCGCCAAAATCGGGACGCCACCACAGATTGGCGGCTCGATAGGCCTCGTTGACGGCAAGCTCGGGGGCGTCGCCGCCTTCCTGGTAGGACGTCGTCCCCGAAGCGTCTTTCTGCCAGGCTTTTGCGCCGTCAAACCCGCTCGCGCCGGACTCGGGCGGCGTGTCGTAGCTGTCGACGAAACGCCCGTTTTCCAGGTCGTCCAGCGAGGCGGTCGTACCTGTGAGCCCCCCGCCGGAATAGCTATAGTTCACGAGCAGGGTGTGCCTGTCGGCCCAGGCGTCGCCGCCCGCGGCGAGCCTGTTGGCCGCGAGGATTTGCACCGCGTCGTCCGCCCAGGCCGGCGCACAGGACAGGATTGCGGCAAAGGATGCGAGGACGAATTTTCGCACGACGATAGCTCCAGACAGGTTTTCTTTAATAGTGCGAAACGCACTAATTTGACAAGAGCGGAAATGGCGACGAATAAGGCACGCGAAATGACGGAACTTGAATTGTGCGTGCTGGGCACGGTGTGGCTGCGCGGACCTTGCTCGTCCTACGCCATCCGCCGGGAGTTCGCGGAATCGCCGTCCTCCTATTGGAGTTCCAGCAGCGGCTCGATCTACCCGGTGATCAAACGATTGCTGGCCGCGAAATTGATCGCCAAGTCTCGATCCTCGGACAAGCGCGGCAAACGCGATATCGCCACGACGCCGGCCGGCGCGCGCGCGGTGCGGGAATGGGTCGCCTCGCTTCCGGATTGGACGGGGAAAGCGGCCCTCGATCCGATCCGTACGCGCATGAATTTTTTCGGGGTTCTCAAGACGTCCAGGGAGCAACTCGCATTCCTTCGCAGGGCCGGGGAAAACACCGAATTGCAGCTTGCGGTCATTCGGCGGATGCTGCGGCACGCAAAGCCGCCCGAAGCCGAGTATTTCACGGCGCTGGGAACCCTCAGCGAACTGGAGGCGCGCATCCGGTGGCTGGCCGCCGTTCGCAAGCTCCTGGGCGGCGGCAAAAAGTCGCCGAACCGTTGAACGGTCTCCCGCAAGACGCGGCTCCCGGTCGCCGAGATGAATTTGTATCGTGCCGACGCAATTCCATGGCGCGGCTTACCAGCCGGAATAGCCGAGCAGGCCCATATGCAGCATCGTCACCGCGCAGATCGCGAATACGGGAACGGTCACGATCACGCCCATCCAGCGCAGCCCGGGCCAGTCTCGGGGCCGCGTGGCGAGGATGGCGACGATGGCGACCGCGGTCGCAATCGTTGCCGCGAGAAACAGCCAGCAAGCAAACGGCAGGAACGGTCCAGGATAGAAATATACGGCTTGGGCCTGATCGGCGAGCCAGGGCCCAATCGCCATGCCGAACAGCGCCGCGCCGGCGAACCAGATGAGCGCGGCGGCATCGACGGCGAGCAGGATCGCGGATTCGCGGCCCCGGATCAGGCGCCACGCGCCGCCCAGCGTTCGCACCAATGCGACTGCCGCCGTCAGACCCAAAATCAGGGCGAGCCAGCCGAGAGTCTGGAAGAAGCTCACGCGATCTGCGGGTCCGCCGGGGATCTGGGAATAGAGGCGCATATTTCCGCCGGCCGAAACAAAACTGACGCGGTTCACGCCATCGCTGTCTTCAAACACATCGTGACCGATATAATAATATCGCACGGTCTTGTTTCCGGTGATCAGAAGGTCGCCGTTCTTCGCAGCCTCGACCGTGATCGGTATCGTGTCGTAGAACGCGCGCTCGGTCCGGAAATAAGCCCTGCGCAGCGGCTGATAGAGACCCGCATAGCGTCCGGCCTGCGCCGGCGACATTGCGGCGCGCGGCGGAAGCGGTTTCGTACCGACGAATTTCGCGACGATCTCGCGCACGAGCTGGCCGCGGAACGCCATGCCCGTCGGCGTATTGACGGCGACGAAAATCGCCAGCCCCGCCTTTGGATAAATCGCCATCATGGCGTGCTGATACATGAGATCGCCGTCATGGCCGAACGCGGTTTCGCCGTCCGGCGCGGGCATCTCGTAGAACCCGTGCAGCCATGCGCCGAAGCCGGGAATATCGCGGAACAGCGGTTGGCGCATGTCGAGGGCTGCTGCAACGCTCAGGACTCCGGCCTGTTGCATCCGCGCGGGATCGAGCAGCGCGCGCATATAGCTGGACATGTCGTTCGCGCTGGCGGAAAGCGCGCCGATGGGCGGGGTCGCCACATATTCCCAGGCCTGCGGCGCGTAGCGCGCGGCGGTGTAGGTGAAGCCCGTGGAGACTCGTGCGGTTTCCGCGGGGCTCAGCGGTGCGGGAAAGCCTTTCGCGACCATCGCATCCGGATAGGGCTCGCGATACGTCGCATGCGCCATGCCGAGCGGGCGCAGAATCTGCTGCTCTGCATAATCTTCCCATCGCATGCCGGTTTCCTGTTCGACGATGGCCGCCGCCAACGACGCGCCATAATTGGAATAGACCGAGACGACGCCGGGCGGACGAACGCGGTGCACCCTGTGAGTCGCGAGATAGGTGTCGAACGGCTGCAGCGTGGCCGGATCGTGTGTGAACAGCGCAGCGAACACGGCATCTTCGAAGCCGGCCGTATGCGTCATGAGATTGCGGATCAGGATCGGCTGCGCGAAGCCCTCGTCGGGAATTTGAAGACTCTTCGGCAGATGCGC
>JBEKLK010000367.1:0-3392 GCA_050010235.1 Rhizomicrobium sp. | reverse complement strand
TCGCCGATCATGGCGGGCATCCAGGCGCTGGTCGATCAGAAGCTGAATGCGCGCCAGGGCAATCCGAACCCCGTCCTCTACTCGCTGGCGGCGACGGACTATGGCGTATCCGGAAAAGCGGCTTGCAATTCGACTTTGGGCAAGACGGTCAATTCGACATGCATCTTCTACGACGTCACGCTCGGCGACAACGACGTGAATTGTACCTCCGCAGCGCTGCTGGGATTGACCGGCTATGGCCTGACATATCTCGGTCCGGTCAATTGCTACATCCCGTCGGGAGTGATGGGCGTTCTGTCGACGTCCAACACCGCGTACAAGCCGGCCTATGGCGCCACCACGGGCTGGGACTTCGCAACGGGGATCGGCACGATCAACGCCTACAATCTCGTCAAGGCGTGGCCATAGCCGATTGCAACCTGACACGGCGATGGCGTGAACGCGGATAACGTCGGAACGCGGGAAGACGCCATCTTCGCCAAAGCCGCCTGGCGTCTGATCCCGTTCCTGGGGTTGCTGTACGTCGTCAATTTTCTCGATCGCGTGAATATCGGATTCGCGGCGTTGACGATGAACGCGGATATCGGCCTCGGCGCACAAGCCTATGGCTGGGGCGCCGGCATTTTCTTCCTCGGCTATTTCATCTTCGAAGTGCCTTCGAATGTGATCCTGGAACGCGTGGGCGCACGTCTGTGGATTTTCCGGATCATGCTGTCCTGGGGCATCGTTTCCGCGGCCACGGCGTTCGTGCACGGTCCGGTGAGCTTCTATGTGCTGCGATTCCTGCTTGGTGTGATGGAAGCGGGATTCTTTCCCGGCATCATGCTCTATCTGACCTATTGGTTCCCCGCCTCGTCGCGGGCGCGGTACAATTCGTTTTTCTTTTTTGCCATTCCGCTGGCGAGCGCGGTGGGCGGGCCGTTGTCGAGCGCGATCCTGCAGATGGGCGGCGTGGCGCATCTGCACGGATGGCAGTGGCTGTTTCTGCTCGAAGGACTGCCGGCCTGCATTCTGTCGTTCTTCGTATTGGCTCAACTGCCGAATGGACCGCGTCACGCGAAATGGCTCAGTGACGAAGAAAAGAGCATCGTGGCGGCGCGGCTTGCGCGGGATGCGACCCCGCCGGGCGATCTTTGGAGCGGCTTGAACGATATCCGCGTCTGGTGGCTCGCGGCCGCGGATTTCGGAATCATCTTCGCGCTTTATGGCATCGGGTTCTGGTTGCCGCAGATCGTAAAGGCGATGGGATTTTCGAATCTGGAGACCGGCTTCGTCGTCGCTTGCCCCTATATCATCTGCGCATTCGCGATGGTGGCGTGGGCGCATTCGAGCGACGCGCGCGGCGAGCGGATCTGGCACGTAGCGATCGCAGCACTTCTGGGGGCAGGCGGATTGGCCGTCGCGGTTTTCTTGCAGGCGGACGCGCTCTCGCTCATCGCCCTGACCGTCGCCGCAGTCGGCATCTATGCGGCGCTGGTTTCGATCTGGACCTTGCCGTCCGCCATTCTCGGCGGAACTGCCGCTGCCGGCGGAATCGCGCTGATCAATTCGCTCGCCAATCTGGGTGGGTTCGTGGGCCCCTATGTCATGGGCCGGCTCAGGCAGTCCACGGGAGGCTACGAAACCGGGATGCTCATTCTGGCCACGGGACTGCTGATGAGCGTCGTGCTCGTGCTCGCCCTGGCGCGCTTCATGGCGATTCCCGCGCGGGCCGTCGCCCTGGACTGATCCGGCCGGCTCTTGCTCTTCGCGGCCGCGCCCTTTAAGGGGGCGCCCCACAAGGGATCGGCATGACGCGCGCGTTCATCTTTCCGGGACAGGGCAGCCAGGCTGTCGGCATGGGCAGGCTGCTTGCGGACTCGTTCGCTTCCGCCCGCGAAGTCTTCGAGGAAGTCGACGAGGCGCTCCAACAAAAGCTGTCCAGGCTGATGTGGGACGGTCCCGAATCGGAGCTTGTCCTGACGGAGAATGCGCAGCCTGCCATCATGGCGGCGAGTTTTGCCATCATACGCGTGCTCCAGCGTGAAGCCGGTCTCGATCTGGCAAGGCACGCAAGGCTTGTCGCGGGGCATTCGCTTGGCGAATACACGGCGCTCGCGGCGGCGGGCGCGTTCACGTTGTCCGATGCGGCGCGCCTCCTCAAGGCGCGGGGCCGGGCGATGCAGGACGCAGTTCCCGTAGGCGAGGGCGCCATGAGCGCGCTTCTGGGCATCGAGATCGAGCCTGCCGAGCAGGCTGCTGCCGAAGCCGCAGCCCAGGGCGGCGTCTGCGTCGTGGCCAACGACAACGCGCCGGGACAGGTCGTGATTTCCGGCACGAAGGCTGCCGTCGAGCGCGCCGGTGAAATCGCCAAGACAAAAGGCGCCAAGCGCGCCATGGCGTTGGCCGTGAGCGCCCCCTTTCATTGCCCGCTGATGCAGCCTGCCGCGGACAAGATGCGCGAAGCCCTTGCGCAAGTGACAATCCGTCCGCCGGCCGCACCTGTCGTCGCGAATATCACGGCCGCCGAAATCTCCGAGCCGGAAACCATCCGCCAGCTTCTGGTGGAACAGGTGACGGGGCGCGTGCGTTGGCGTGAAAGCGTGCTGCTGTTTCGGCAGCTGGGCGTGGACACGACGGTCGAAGCGGGCGGCAGCAAAGTTCTCACCGGCATGGTCAAGCGCATCGATCGGGATTTGCAGACGATGACGCTCGATACCCCTGCCGACATCGAAGCGTTCGCGAAGACGCTATAGGACCGGGACCCATGTTCGATCTGAGCGGGAAGGTTGCACTCGTCACCGGCGCCACGGGCGGCATCGGCGGCGCCATTGCCAAATCGCTGCATGGCCAGGGCGCGACGGTGGTTCTTTCCGGCACGCGCGCCGAAGCGCTCGAAGCGCTCAGGAGCGAACTGGCCGATCGCGTGCATGTCGTTGCGGCCAACCTCGCCGATACGGCATCCGTCGAGGCGTTGCCGAAGAGTGCGGAAGCGGCGGCAGGACCCATCGATATTCTCGTGAACAATGCGGGCATCACGCGCGACAATCTCTTCATGCGCATGAAGGACGAAGAGTGGGATCAGGTGATCGCCGTCAACCTCACGTCGGCATTCCGGCTGTCGCGCGCGCTCATACGGGGAATGATGAAAAAGCGTTGGGGCCGGATCATATCGATCACCTCCATCGTGGGAACGACCGGCAATCCGGGCCAGGCGAGCTACGTCGCGGCGAAGGCCGGTCTTGCGGGCATGACCAAGTCGCTCGCTGCCGAAGTCGCGAGCCGCAACATCACGGTCAATTGCGTGGCGCCAGGCTTCATCGCGACGCCGATGACGGATGCGCTGACAGAGGCGCAGAAAACGGGCTTGCTTGGCAGGATACCGGCAGGCCATATGGGAACGCCCGGCGACG
>JBEKLK010000366.1:0-3392 GCA_050010235.1 Rhizomicrobium sp. | reverse complement strand
ACCCCGCCCCGAAATTCTCTTTTCGCTGTCGCTCAAAGACAATTTCGACCCGCCCTCAAGGGGCGGGTGGAATTCCGCGAACACGATATTTAATTCCGGCAATCAGAAATTGGTGCAATGTCCCCGTTCTCCCCCTACCGCCTCTTCCGCGCGAACGAATCCACCACCACCCAGGCGACACCGGTCAGGACGAGATTGTCGGCGTTTTCGGACCAGTTGAAATGGCTGGAGTGATCGGCCAGCAGCGTGGGGATGTGCACCAGCGGTGTGAACGACGCGTACATGATGGTCAGCAGGATCGAGGCCACGCGGGCCTGCACGCCGGAGAGGATCGCAAGGCCCGCCGCGAGGTGGCCGAACGCCGTCGCATAAACCCAGAACATCTGCGAAGGCGGCAGCCATTTGGGAACCAGCGCCGCGGTGTAGCTCGCATAGGCGAAATGCGCGCCGCCGAAGATCAGCGCGCAAATCCCGAATGCGATCTGGCCGATGCGCGTGAGGCGCGCGGCAAGGGCCGCATCGATCTTGGCATTGGCGGCGTAAACGATCAGCGCGCCCGATGCGATCGCGAGCGGTTCGGCGGCTGACTCGTAGATGCCGTACTCGGCGTAATGGGTGAGCAGCAGCCGGCCATACATCACGACGACGACGACGAGCGCATAATAAACCGCGAGCGCCGCAGCCGCCCACGCAGCAGTCCGGCGCCATTCGATCGCAGCACCCGCCGCGAGCATGAACACGGCCACGACCGTGCCGAGAATGGCGCGTTCGGGAAAAGTCTTGGGGACAGGCTGGCCCGGATCGAAGCCGCCCCACACCAAGCAGACCAAAGCCAGCGCCATCACTCCCAGGCCGTAAACGCGCCAGCCGAATTTTTCCGCGGTCATGCTTTCCCCCTCGATTGCGAACCAGCCGGTCCCGTCCTCATCTTGGGAGCCGCTGCAGGCGGAGGAAACGGCCCGGCCCCGGCGCGGCCCTCACTTCTCCGCGACCGGTGAACGGCTATAGACCCGGATCGGTCATAATTATGAACTTATGCGGTTGACATGCGGCCCCACTCGGCTCTAATCTCCGGAAAGTACGAACCATGAACGCAAGGAGCGGCAGGAGAACGCAGATGTCCGACAACGGAATGAAGACGCGGTGGAAGAAAGGCCAATCGGGCAATCCGGCCGGCCGGGCTCCCAACCACAACAACATGAGCGACATTCTCAAGCGGGTGCTGGGCGAGACCTTCATGACCACGACCGGCGAGAACCCGCGGGACATCACGCGGCTGGAAGTCATCCTGAATGCGATGGTCGGCCACGCCGAACGCGGCGACAAAACCTGCCTGAACATTCTGATGAAGGAGATGCGCCACATCGACGACCGCGACGCCATCGTCAATTCGCCGGCCGAGCAGTCGACCCAGAAAATGAAGGAGGCTTCGCAATCGCTGGTCCGCAAGATGAACGAATTCCGCGCCGAGGAAGATCCGGACTATCGCCCGCCGCCGGATCCCCTCCCCGTCTATGGGACGGAGGAAAAGCCGGAGGAAGACGCACCCCAGAGCGCGCAGGACGCTCAAGAATCGCTGATCCGGAAGATGCAGGCCTTCCGCGACGAGGAAGATGAGGACGATGGGAATCCGCCGGAAGACGAAAACACCTGAGGCAAAAATGTCGCCTGCATTTCGCCTGCTAGCAGGCGAAAACAACGCGCGAACGGCGCGGCGCTTCCTTTCCACCCGCCCCTTGAGGGCGGGTCGAAAAATTCTGAGGTCCGGGAGCGCGAGCGAGCGGACACGAAGAATTTTTCGGGGCGGGGTGCTGCATCGACATGACCCCGCCCCGAAATTCTCTTTTCGCTGTCGCTCAAAGACAATTTCGACCCGCCCTCAAGGGGCGGGTGGAATATTCATTCGTCTCGCGCCTTACGGCCGCCGCGCGATCAGTGCGCCCATCTCGGCGATCTCCACGAACGTCCCCTCGGGCGAATGCGCGGCCAGCTCGGCGCGCATTTCCTGTTCGAAGGCCGCCGCGCGGTCGCCCAGTTTCGCGGGCGAGGTGGTCGACAGCGAAAATGCGAGGCCCACGATCTCGTCGGCGGTGAGCGTGCGGCGGATGACGATGCCCGTGCGCTCCAGCCGCGAGAACGGCGAATCGAGCAGGTAGGATTCATGCGTGCGATAATCGTCCCGGTTGCCGGCCACGACATGCGGCGATTCCTCCCGGCCGTATTTGTTGCCGATCTCGCGCAGCTTGAGGCGCCATCTGTTCTCCGCCGTGCGGGGATGATCGTCGTCGAACAGCGCCACCGCGCCGTCCGGCGCGACGATGCGATTCAAAGCGATCAGCGTTTCGGTGCGATCCATCCAGTGAAATGCGCGGCCCATCGCGACCAGCTTGAAAGGCCCGATGCCGGCCGGCAGATCGAACGAACTGCCCTGCTTCAATTCCAGCGATACGGCCGCCTCGCGCGCGGCCGCGTCCGCCGCCGCCAGCATCTCCGGCTCGGGATCGACGCCGGTGACCGCCATGCCGGCGCGGGCGAATGGAATGGCGAGAAGGCCGGGACCGCAGCCCAGATCCATCACCCGGTCGCCCGGCTGCAGGCCCATGATCGCGATCACCCGGTCGATCAAGGCGCGCGGATAGCCCAGCCGGTAGCGGGCGTAATAGGGAACCGTCGTTCGAAAACGGCGCGGATCGTAGGTTTCGGGCGTTTGGGGCATCGTGCTTTGCTTTGGGCTGCGTCCGCTTATATTACCGGCTGCCGCTTCGGGACGGAAACATGGCGACTATCGCACTGGTCGACGACGACAAGAACATCCTGGAATCCGTCACCATGCTGCTCGAGCAGGAGGGTTATCACGTCCGCGCCTATTCGGATGGAGCCGCGGCCCTGGGCGCGCTGACCGCCACCCCGCCCGACCTCGCCATCCTCGACATCAAGATGCCGCGGATGGACGGGTTGGAGCTGCTCAGGCGCCTGCGCCAGCACGCCGATCTTCCCGTCATTTTCCTCACTTCCAAGGACGAGGAGATCGACGAACTGATGGGGCTCAATGCGGGCGCCGACGATTATATCCGCAAGCCTTTCTCGCAGCGGCTGCTGCTGGAGCGAGTCAAAGCCGTGCTCCGGCGCAACGAGACGCACAAGGGACCGGCCGCGCCGGGCGACGCGAAGAAGGAAGCGCTGGTACGCGGCAAGCTCGCGCTCGATCCGCAGCGCCACGAATGCACCTGGGATGGAAAACCCGTGCGCCTCACCGTGACGGAATTTTTGATCCTGCAATGCCTCGCGCAGCGGCCCGGCTTCGTGAAGAGCCGCGACAACCTGATGGACGCGGCCTATGACGATCAGGTCTATGTCGACGACCGCACCATCGACAGCCACATCAAGCGGCT
>JBEKLK010000365.1:0-3442 GCA_050010235.1 Rhizomicrobium sp. | reverse complement strand
CGCATATTCTGAACGAGTATCGCACCGACGTCAGCACCGACGCCTACCTGGCAAACTACGAGAAGGCTCTGCTGCGTTTCGAAAATGTTCCGCAGCCGAAGGTAACCTATGTCGCACTCGACGTCGCGATTTATCCACATGACCCGCGCGTCGTCACAACCGGCACCTTCACGATCCAGAATCGCACCGGAAAACCGCTGTCGCGAATCGACGTGCGCTGGGATCGCGATCTCGAGATGAAATCCCTCGTCGTAGATGGCGCCGAACCCGTCAAAGACCACGGAGACTTCCATTATGTCATTTTCGGACTGAAACAGCCGATGGCGCCCGGCGCAGTTTCGCACATCGCATTCACAACGGTCCGCGAGCAAAAGGGATTCCGCAACGAGCACAACGAAACCCGCATCGTCGACAACGGAACGTTCTTGGACAATTACGAGATCACGCCGGCTCTCGGCATGTCGCGAGACGGTCTGCTTCGCGACCCATCGAAGCGCCGGCGCCATGGCCTGCCTGCCGAATTGCGCCTGCCTAAGCTGGAGGACGACAGCGCCCGCGCATTCAATGTATTGCGTCACGATGCCGACTGGGTGAATACCGACATCACCGTTTCGACAGTTGCCGACCAGACGCCGATCGCGCCGGGCTATCGCGTATCCGAGCAGGTTGCCGACGGACGGCGAACCGTTCGCTTCAAGTCCGATTCGCCTATTGGGCTGTTCTTCTCGATTCAATCGGCCGCTTACGCCGTGAAAAGGGACAAATGGCACAACGTCGATCTCGCGGTCTATTACGACCCGCAGCACGCCTACGACGCGGACCTCATGCTCGCGTCCATGAAGGCGTCGTTCGACGTGTACACGAAGGAATTCAGTCCGTTCCAATTCCATCAGATGCGGATCCTGGAATTTCCCGTCTACGCAGTGTTCGCGCAATCCTTCGCAAATACCGTTCCATTCTCGGAAGGGATCGGCTTTCTCCAGGATAGCCCCGCCGTCGAGCGCGATCCGAAGAAGTTCGACATGGTCACCTTCGTGACCGCCCATGAGCTCGGCCATCAGTGGTGGGGGCATCAGGTGGTCGCAGCGGACATGCAAGGCGGCACAATGCTTGTGGAGTCTTTCGCCCAATATTCCGCGCTACTGGTTATGGAACATCTCTACGGGCCAGACCGCATCCGCAATTTTCTGAAGAGCAATCTCGACCGCTATCTCAGGAATCGCGGCACCGAAGAGGTGGAGGAGCTTCCGCTCGACCGGGTGGAAGATCAGTCGTACATTCATTACGGCAAAGGCGCGGTCGTGATGTACCGGCTGAAAGAGGCCGTGGGCCAGGACGTGGTCGACCGCTCGTTGCGCAGGCTGATTGCGCAATTCGCCTTCAAACCTGCGCCCTATCCGTCAACGAAGGATTTCCTGAAGATTCTGCGTGAGGAAGCGGGACCGAAATATAACCAACTCATCACCGATCTCTTCGAGAAGATCACGATCTACGATCTGAAGGCAGCAGGTGCGACCTGGAAGAAACGCGCCGACGGCAAATATGATGTTGCGGTCAGCGTAGAAGCCCACAAATTCTACGCCGACGGCAAGGGCAAAGAAACCGAAACGCCGATGGACGAACAAGTCCCGATCGGCGCGTTCCTGGAAGAACCGGGCAAGAAGGATTTCGGCAAATCGAAAGTCCTCTATCTGCAGAACCAGCATATCGTCAGCGGTAAAGAGACCATTCATCTCGTAACGGATCGTGCGCCGGCATTCGCCGGCATCGACCCCTACAACGAGTGGATCGACCGCAACTCCGACGACAATGTGACGAGCGCGAGCGCCGCGGGATCGTAGTGGCGCGAGTTTCTAGATTCCTTCACCCATGCCGAGGAAGTCGGCGGTGGTGAGCCGCGGCGCCGGCGCGTCGCTCGAAAGTTGCGCGACCAGACGATCGATCTGAATGTTGATCTCGGGCACGGCGGTAATCTCCCACCAGGCCGGGCGCGTCAGCGGCCCGAGCGCAAACAGCCAAGTCGACGGCCGCCCCGACGCATCGAGCACCGCGCAATCGTCGGTCTCAAGTCCGACGCCCAACGGGTCCGACTTGGCGAGTTTGCGCTCGCGCAGATCGGCCACCAGCGGTATTGCGATCTTGTCGAAGTCGTTGCCGGGGCCGGTGCAGTTGACGACTTGCCCCGCCCGGAACACCCGGTTGCCGCCGCCTCGCAGTTTCAACGTCGCTTCGACCTGATTGCCGGCTTCCCGAAATCCTCCGAGGCGACCGGCAACGATCTCAAGCCTGCCGCTCTTGAGAAGCGAATCGAGTTCTTCGCCGATGCGCGGCGCCATGCGATGGCGATGAATATCCCAGCGCACGCGCAAGTGACGCAGGAATTGCCGGCGACTCTTGTCGTCCCAATTGTTCCAAACGCTGGCGACCGCCGGCCGGGCGGCATCGAACACCCGTTGCCACGGAATATTCTGCTCTTGCGCCTTCGCAATTTCTGCTCGAATGAGTTTCGCCAACGCCAAAGGCGGCGCCGGAATTTTGTCGTGCAGGAACGGCGCCCAGGCGCCACCGCCCCGGTGCGTGCACGGATTCAGGCCTCGTCGCGAGACAGCAAGCATCTTGCCGCGATGGCCTTCCTCGGCAAGACGCAGCGCGATATCGACCATCGTCAATCCCGCGCCGATCAGGAGAACAGGTTCGTCAGGATCGATGTCGTCGAACGCGTCCGCCGCCCACGGATCCGGTACGAAATAGCCGGTGTCATAGAGCCAGGGATCCGGCCCGCCGGGCGGCCGTGGCGGCAAATTCCCCATCGCCAATACGACGAAATCCGCCTTGATTTCGCGGCCGTCGGTGAGCAACACGCCGTGTCCTTGCGTGAGCAATCGCACCGCTTCGCCGCGCACCGCCGTCAACCCCGTGCGGGTTTTCGCGGCCAGAGCCTCGCCGATGCGCTCTTCCATATAGTCGCCAAATAACCGGCGCGGGGCATAGGCGGAGGGAAGATCGAGGCCGCTCTCGACGAGGGCTTCCGCCATGTCGCTGCGGCGCGACTCGAGCCATTGGGCAAAGCCCGGCGTCAACCCGATCTCCATGCGACTGACAGGCACGTTCAAGAGATGTTGCGGTCCGCACGCGCCATAGGCAACGCCGCGGCCAAGTTTCCTTTTCGGCTCCACGATCACGATGCGCCAGCCGGGATGGGCGCGATGCAGCTTGAGTCCGAACAGCGCGCCAGTGAATCCGCCGCCGACGACAACGACGGATTTTTCCTGAGCGCTCATGGGAGATTACTTCCAATCCAAGTGGAGCACGGCACCGGCGTTTATGGCATCGCGATCCCGAAACTTCAAATCCAGGCGCCCACGTTGCAAAATACTAAAGAGTGAGCGTTACGCGGACGATGCCGTGGGACGGTATGGATATCTTGAAGCCGAGTTCCCGG
>JBEKLK010000364.1:0-3451 GCA_050010235.1 Rhizomicrobium sp. | reverse complement strand
AACGGCACTGCGACTTAGAGAAATCGACCGGCTGTCGCAAGGCCGTAGAGGTTAAGTGTTGGTCATAGCCCACAAATTTAAGTGTGGCTTGACTTGGTTGATCGTTCAATCAAGAATAGGGGATGGGTGACGAGACACGTGAGAGGCTTGTGTTCACGGCCATGCAGCTTTTTGCCGAAAAGGGCTACGGCTCGACCAGCGTGGCCGACATTCTGAAGGCGGCCGGCGCGAACAGCGGCAGCCTGTACCACTTCTTTCCGACCAAGCAGGATCTACTGCTCGAAGCGTTGGCGCGTTACCGCGACGGCATCGCACCGATGCTGCTGGAGCCCGCCTGGGCAGGCGTGACGGATCCCATCGAGCGGGTCTTTGCGCTGCTCGCCGCCTATCGCGCCATGCTGGCGCGCACCGACTGTCTCTATGGCTGCCCCATCGGCAGCCTCGCGCTTGAGCTGCACGAGCCGGATCCGCCGGTGCGCGAACTGATCGCGATCAATTTCGACGGCTGGGTCGCGGCGATCGAGCGCTGTTTCGTGGAGGCCGGCGCGCGCTTGCCGGCCACGCTGGACCGCAAGGCGCTGGCGGTTTTCACGCTCACCACCATGGAAGGCGGCGTCATGCAATCGCGCACGCAGCGCACGCTCGCGGCCTTCGATCAATCCGTCGCGATGCTGCGCGATTACGTGCGGCGTCTCGAAAGCGATGCGAAGACCGACCACACGTCAAAAGGAGAGACTCCATGAAAGCCGAACTGTTGTGTTGCGCGCTCGCGCTGGCCTGCTCGTCGCCGCCGGCATTTTCCGCCGATGCGCCGAAAACGCCGATCAAGATTCAGGACACCTCGTTCCGCGATGCGGACGGTCACCGCGTGCAGCAATTGACACTGATCGTCGACGCGCCGGTCAAGGCGGTGTGGGGTGCCTTCACCACCGACGCCGGATTCCAGCGCTGGGCCGTGCCGGTGGCGCATATCACGCTCGGCAATGACGGCATGATGGAATCCTCCTATCTTCTCACGTCGAAAATCGGCGATCCGGACAACATCAAGAATCGTATCGTTGCCTATTTGCCCGAGAAACTTCTCGTGATTCACAACGAGCATGTGCCGAAGGGTGCCCCGTTCGATCCCGTTCTGATCGCGACGCTTCGCACCGTCGTGCAGTTCGAAGATCTGGGCGATGGGCGCACGCGGGTGACGGAATCGGGTGTCGGCTATGGCGAAGGCGCCGGCTACGATTCGATGTATGCGCATTTCCGGGATGGCAACGCGGAAGAATTCGCCTCGCTTGCGCAAAGCTTCCTGACCGGTCCCGTCGACTGGAAAGCCGAAGCTGCGGAAATGGTGGCG
This sequence comes from Rhizomicrobium sp., assembly GCA_050010235.1. Lineage (GTDB taxonomy): Bacteria > Pseudomonadota > Alphaproteobacteria > Micropepsales > Micropepsaceae > Rhizomicrobium. Next base: position 2,103 of record JBEKLK010000364.1, on the reverse strand, counting down.
TCGGTGCATAAGCCCGTTGAAACACAAGGATCCAAGCCATGATCGACAACAACGCATTGCTGCGCGCCACCCTCGTGGGAACGGTGCTTCAGGTCGCCATGGTCGTCGCGGGGCATTTCATTCCCTGGGTCGCGATCCATCTCTTCATGTTCGGCGGGATGGGGATTTCGGCCCTTGCCGGCGGTCTCTACGCACACGACGCCGGCAACGGATATGGCCGCGGCGCGCTTGGCGGCGCGATAGCGGGCGGCGTCTGCGCACTCCTCGGGATCGCGGTGTCCGTCATCCTGGGCGATACGGCGACGAACATCCTCGTGCTGGGAACGCTGAGTTCGGCCGTGACGGGCGCTGTGGGCGGACTCATCGGCCAGATGTCGTCGGGCAGGAGCGCAGCCGCGCAGAATTGATCGCGCGCGTCACACCCGCAGCATCAGCCCGCCATCGACAACCAGCCCGTGGCCGGTGACGAAGCCGCCGTCGTCGGAAGCGAGGAACAACGCCGCGCGCGCCAGATCGATCGGTTGACCGAGACGGCGCAGCGCGGATTTCTTCGCCCAGATTTCGGCGACTTCGGGCCGCGCGTCCCAGAGCGGCTTCGTCATGCCGGTTTCGATGGCGCCGGGTTCGAGATAATTTGCCGTGATGGCGAATTTGCCCAGCTCCAGCGCCAATGTCCGCGTGAGACCCGCCACGCCGGCCTTCGACGCGCAATAGGCGGCGAGCCCGTAATCGGTTCCTTCCGCCATCACGGATGCCACATTGATAATGCGGCCCGCCGGACTGGCCTTGAGATGGGGAATGGCGCGCCGGCAAATCCGCATCTGCGCGGTGAGGTTGATGCCGAGCGTGCGGCTCCAGGCCTCGTCGGTCATCGCCTCGACGAACATGTTCGACCCGACGCCGGCATTGTTCATGACGATATCGAGGCGACCGAAATGCCCCACGGCGGCATCCACGATGATTTCGCCGGCATCGCTATCGCCGACGCTCTTTTCCAGACAGACAATTCGACTGCAATCCTTGTGTGCTTCATGCAGGTTCCGGCCCGGAAGGTCGACGGCGAGAACCCGCGCGCCTTCCTGTGCGAACAAGTGTGCCGAGGCCCGGCCGATACCCGAGGCCGCTCCGGTGACAATGGCAGTCCGTCCCTCCAATCGCATATCGAGGTCTCCATTTGTGCGCTGCGGGAATTGTGTCGGTCCGGGATTGTAAGGCAACTCGCCGGACGGCTGCCTCCAATCTTAAAGCGATCAGGCGCACCGCGATACAACCGCCAGCGTCTTGTCAGTCTTTTACTGTTAAAAGATAAGGATTGCCGGAATTCGAATCCAATAGGCGGAGATCTGGCGAATGATGGTTCAAAAGACCGAAGGTCCGGCGGCGGATAGCGACGAACTCATGCGATCCGCCTGCAGGATTATTGCGGCCTATGTGAGCAAGAATCCCATTTCGGCGTCTGAAGTGCCGGATATGATCAAGAGCATCTACGGCACGCTTTCGGGATTGTCCGGTTCCGGACAGGGCGAAGCGCCTCCCACCAATCAGAAGCCCGCCGTGCCGATCAAGAAATCGATCACGCCCGATTTCATCATCTGCCTGGAAGACGGCAAGAAACTCAAAATGCTCAAGCGCTATCTGCGCACGCGCTACAAGATGACGCCGGACGAATATCGCGCGAAATGGAATCTGCCGATCGACTATCCGATCGTGGCGCCCAACTACGCTGCGAGGCGCTCCGAATTCGCCAAGAAGATCGGCCTCGGCCGCCGCAAGCCGATACCGAAGCGCCGCCGGCGGTGAGACGCGAATCTCAAATCGAATTTGTTCTTCCACCCGCCCCTTGAGGGCGGGTCGAAATTATCTTTGAGCGTCAGCGAAAAGAGAATTTCGGGGCGGGGTAGTGCTTTCGCCAGCACCCCGCCCCGAAAAATCCTCGGCTTCGCCTCGAATTTTTCGACCCGCCCTCAAGGGGCGGGTGGAAAAATGCGCTTCGCCGAAACCCAAAGCACAAACGCCCCAGGGGGCGCACCTGCGCTGCCTGGGGGCGATCCTGGGCCGAGCCCAGGACCGGAAGCTTCTCAGCGTTCCGGATCGGGAGGGGAT
>JBEKLK010000363.1:0-3467 GCA_050010235.1 Rhizomicrobium sp. | reverse complement strand
TCGGAATTTCAATCGGAGAGTTCGAAGGCATCCAGGAGCGGCTCGCACGCATGGCGGCAAACGCCTATCTGATCGACGGCGCGCGACGGCTCACCTGCGCCGCACTCGATCAGGGCCATCACCCCGCGGTTGTGACTGCGATCATGAAAGAGCGCGCGACGGAAAAACTGCGCGTCTGCGTGAACGATGCGATGGATGTCCATGGCGGCAAGGCGATCATGGAAGGCCCACACAATTATATGGGCGCACTTTATCGTGCGGTGCCGGTCGGCATCACGGTCGAAGGCGCCAATATCGTGACGCGCAATCTGATCGAATTCGGCCAGGGCGCCATCCGCTCGCATCCTTATCTGCTGCAGGAGATCGACGCGCTTAACGACACGGACAATGTGCGGGGGCTTGCCGCGTTCGATCGCACGTTCTGGCGCCATGTGGCCCACAGCATCGCGACGTTCTTCCGTGCGGGCGCGCGCGCCTGGACAAACAGTGCGTTCGCACCTGCTCCAAGCGCGGGGAAAGCCACGAAATTCTACCGTCGCGTGGGGCGCTATGCAGCGGCCTTCGCGCTTACGGCAGACTTCGCATTGCTCACTTTGGGCGGCGCGCTCAAGCGCAAGGAAATGCTGTCGGCGCGATTCGGCGATGTGCTTTCCGAACTCTATCTTCTGTCCGGTGCGTTGAAGCGGTGGGACGACGAAGGCCGCCAAGACGACGATCTGCCGCTCCTGTCCTATTGTGTGGAACAGGGATTCGCGACGATTGCCGCGCGGCTCGACGCCATTCTGATCAATCTGCCGAACCGATTTGCCGCGGCGATCTTGCGAATCGCCGTGATGCCGTTCGGCCCCGATACGCGCGGGCCCGACGATGCTCTCAAAGTCGCGTGTGCGAGAATATTGCTTGAACCTTCGCCGGCGCGCGACCGCCTGACCGCCGGCATTTTTCATGGATTCGGCGACGACAAGATCGCAAGCCTCGATCGCGCATTCAAACTGACGGCCGCCGCAGCCCCGCTGCTCGAGAAGATGCGCAAAGCACACGTCCACGACATTCATGCGGCGCAAGCGGCCGGGATCGTCGACGAAGAGGGAGCGCGCGCACTTCAGGCAGTCGATGCTGCCGTCGCCGCCGTGATCGCGGTGGACGATTTTGCGGCCGACGAACTTTCACCGCGACGCGCGGCAACGTACTCGACTGCCGAATAGATCAGGCGCGGCCGAGCGCCAGGTCGCTCACATAGGGATTTGTCTTGCGCTCCCAGCCGAAGGTCGACATCTGCCCGTGCCCCGGCACGAAGCGCATATCGTCACCGAGCGGCCACAAACGCTCGGTGATCGACCGGACAAGCTGGCCATGGTCGCCGCGCGGGAAATCGGTGCGGCCCACGGAGCCCCGGAACAGCACATCGCCGACGAAGGCAATCTTGGCTTCCTCGTGGAACAGCACGACATGGCCTGGGGTGTGGCCGGGGCAATGGCGTACGCCGAGGGTAATGCCGCCCAGGCTGATCGTGTCGCCGTCGGCCAGCCAGCGATCCGGGTGACAGGTTTCGCTGCCCTGAAAACCGTAGCGCTGGCCCTGCTCGGAAAGGCCTTCCAGCAGGAAAGTATCGTCGGGGTGTGGACCCTCGATCGGCACACGGAGCGTCCGGGCAAGAGCGGCCGCGCCGCCAGCGTGATCCAGGTGGCCGTGAGTCAATAACACTTTCTTAACTGTAATTCCCTGGGCAACGATGGCTTCCTGGATGCGACCGAGGTCTCCGCCCGGGTCCACGACCGCTGCTTCACCCGTCTGCGTGCACCAGACCAGAGAGCAATTCTGGCGAAAGGGCGTGACCGGAATGATGGCGGCCTTGAGGGGGATTTCGGGCATTCAGACAGACCTTTTGGTGCGCATGCGGACATCTGATCCTAATTCGGACAACATGGTGTGTTACATGGATGCAATGCGATATTGTTGTCCATCGCCAGCGATCCTGCGGAAAGTTGTGGGGCAATGTGTCCGGAAGGTCACAGGTCGGAAGCACGATTCCGTTGTGAAAAATGGCACTTCTGCTAGGATTTCCGGAATTGTCCTCGCTGTGCAGATGTTTCTGCGCCGGCGAGCATTGGGGTACCCATGCGCGTTCGGTCTTTGATGGTTGCTGCGGCGCTGCTCGCTACGGTTTGCGGCGGCGGTTCTGCGCAAGCCGGGACGACCGCCCAGGTGCCCGTCAATAGTTTCGGCGCGCTCTTCGCTCCGACGCAATTCGACCAGCAAGGCGGAGCCGACACGTTCACCGCGCTCGCGCCCAATATCGATTTCAACACGGGCTTCGATACGGTCGGCCGTTTCGCTTCGATCGACATTCAATCGAGCGATGGTCTTTTGTTGCCGACATCGCCGTGGGCGGCGCCTTACGCGGCGCTCACGAGTAGCGACAGCTATATCGGCACCAGCGTCGCGCTGGCGGATGGCCTGCGCGTTCGCTTCGGCGAAGCGGCGCTTGCGGCGCAAAACCCGGAATTCCAGGTTCCCGCGTTCGGCAATCTCGCGCAGCTCGACGGCCCGCAGCAATATGACTTGCGCACGGCGCGGATGGGTATGGCCGGACTGGACTGGGACTTCGCGTCCTGGGGCGGACTGGGCATCGTCGCAAGCCAGACCACGGAGCAAAACGGCGTTCTCGGAGCCGCGGAATCCAATGTGCTGACGATCGCCAAATCGGCCAACAGCACTACCGTCGGTACTTCGGCCCATGTCGGATTCGGCGACGGCTGGGTGACGACGGTTTCGTATAGCGAAGGCATCACCAATCTCGATCTGCGTGCCAGCGGTCTTGAGACCTCGACCGATACGCTGCGCAGCAGTTCCTACGGCCTGGCGATCGCCAAGCATGGTGTGTTTGGCGACGATTCGATCGACCTTTCCGTCATACGTCCGATTGAGGTTTATTCGGGCAATATGGGATTCCAGGCCAATGACGGCTTCGATCCCAGCGCCGACATGATCTTCGGGCGGGGGCACGACTCGCTTGTGGGCCAGACGCCGGAAACCGATCTGGAATTGGGTTACGTGACGAGCTTTTTCAACGGCGCGCTCGCGCTGCAGGCGAACGCGGGTTACCAGATGAATCTCGCGGGACAGAGCGGCACGAATTCGCTCTCCGTGATCTCGCGCGCCAAGATCAATTTCTGAGCCTGCCGCCTGACGCGCAACCGAAGGCCGGGCTCGCGCCCGGCTTTTTCCATTGGGTGTTGGTTTTGATGCGGGCGGGGAAACCGTTGCGGCGGACCGGGGGCTTCGCTACAACCCGCGCCTTCCATTTGCTTCGAAAGGCAGATTATGGCCGTCCAATACGTCTACGTGATGAAAGGTCTGTCCAAGACCTATCCGGGCGGCCGGCAGGTCCTGAAGGATATCTGGCTGAGTTTTCTGCCCGGCGCGAAGATCGGCATTGTGGGCGTCAACGGCGCGGGCAAGTCGAC
>JBEKLK010000362.1:3477-6523 GCA_050010235.1 Rhizomicrobium sp. | reverse complement strand
TTGGCAAAGCCTGCAGGAACTTCTCGATTCGAAGCTGGCGAAATCGTAGGCGGCGCTCTTATTCACCCGCCCCTTGAGGGCGGGTCGAAATTCTCTTTGAGCGGCAGCGAAAAGAGAATTTCGGGGCGGGGTGTTTGATCGACTTTCCCCCGCCCCGAAAAATTCTTCGTTTCACTTCGAATTTTTCGACCCGCCCTCAAGGGGCGGGTGTTTGTTCAGTGTGCTTTTTCCATCGGCTTCGCGGGGCGCGCGGAGCCGAGGCGGAACGAGCGGCCCAGCGTGGCGAGGATCGCCAGCACCACGATCAGGAGCCCGATCCGGAACGCCAGCACGAAGTTCGTATACGGAATATTGTGGATATTGTTCGCGAGATCGCCGATGTGCCAGTGGTAGATCTCCGGCGCCCCCAGGAGCAGCGCGCCCGCGATCTGATCGAAGGTGTAACTCCAAATCGCGGCCGTGGCGATCCCGGCATTGGGGATCGGCCCCGAGGGGCCTGCGAACATCGCGTCCTGCGGCAGCGCGCGCAGGAAATTGTGCGTCACCGCGGCGAAGGCGAGCACGAGAAACACCGCACCGGCGACAAGAATCCAGCGACCGATCGCCACCTGCTGGCGCGCGGACGCCGCTTCCTCGCGCACCACCGCAAGACAGGATTCCTTCGCATCGTCCGAGATGCCGCCACGGTCCGTGAGCAACCGGCTGAGGCGTCCCTCGTCGGCAATCCCTTCCAGCATGGCGGGCACAACGACCGCAAACCCGGCCAATAGCACCGTCACGGCATTGACAAGCAGCACCAGCGAGAAGAACACCCAATAGCCGGACGAATTAACGCCGCCTTCGAACTGGCCCGGCAGCATGCGCGCGAGCCAAGGATGGGCGCTCGTCATCGAGGTGACGAGCATCAGGAACAGGATCGTGTTGATTGCCACGAAAACGAGAAGCAATCTGATCCCAGTGAAATGTCGCGGCACGCCTCACCCCCGGCTAATGCTCTTTGACGCAACCATACAGCGAGAAACGGCTTTCCGTCACGCATGTCCGAACCGGCCCGCTTCGTTGCCGCGAACACCGCCCTTCTATCGCCGCCGCTTGTGCCCGAAATAAGGCTGCATCTGGCGACCGAGGTGGTGCCGCTGTGGCGGAAAACCGAGGAGGAGCTGGACGCGGAAGGCGTTCCTCCGCCTTATTGGGCCTTCGCATGGGCCGGCGGCCAGGCGCTCGCGCGTTATGTGCTCGATCATCCGGCCGAGGTCGCGGGCCTGCGCGTGCTCGATTTCGGTTCGGGTTCGGGGCTGGTGGCGATTGCGGCCGCGAAGGCGGGCGCCGCGGACATTCTCGCGGCCGACATCGATGCGTTCGCGTGTGCCGCGATTGCGCTCAATGCGGTTGCGAACGACGTTGCGATCCGCCTGACGCAGGACGACGTCATCGGTGCGGCATGCGCGTGGGATACGATCCTCGTCGGAGATATGTGTTACGAGCGGCCGCTGGCCGAACGGTTGCTGGCATGGCTCGGCGATTGCGCACGCGGCGGCGCGCGCGTGTTGCTGGGCGATCCCGGCCGCAGCTATTTCCCGAAATCCGGCGTCGAAAAACTCTGCACCTACAATGTGCAGACCACGCGCGATCTCGAAGACCGCGAAATCCGGGAGACGAGCGTTTATCGATTCATCGGATAGTATCGCGGTCAGAGCGACAGATGGAGGAACTGGTTGAACGCGCTTCGTTCGTACTCGGCGAACACTTCGCCGTCGACGAAGCCGCGGCGGCGGTAAAGCGCGAGCGCGGGCTCGAACGCCGGTCCACTGCCAGTTTCTAGGCTCAAGCGTTTCCATCCGCACGCTTCCGCCTGCGCGATCATGTGGTCGAGCAGAAGCGCAGCCACGCCTTGCCGGAGATATTCCGGGTGGGTGCGCATGGATTTCAACTCGCCGCCGCCATCTCCCAACGCCTTCAGCGCGCCGATCCCGACGACCTGCTCGCCCTGCCGCACACTCCAGACCGTCACACCGGGAGCTTTGAGGCCAGACAGGTCGAGCGCGAACACGCTGCCCGGCGGCGAACTGGCGTGCATGCCCTCGAGATGAATCCTGAGAAGCGCGCGCGTCGCTTCCCCGGAGAGATCGTCTTCGTGAATCTCGAACATGCGAGCTGCCGGTGTATATTGCGAACGACTGTAAATTTGCCGTGTGACCCTGTCACTCGTTTTGATCTGCCGCGTGTGGGGCAGACGTCTGAACGCCGAATTCGTCAACACCAAAACTCTCCATGGCCGCCCCCCGAGGCGGCCACCCAGCGGCCGCGCGTCTGCGCGGCCAAAGACTCTTTGCGATCTTGCGCAGATATAATTCAGCTCGCGGACGCTCGCTGACTGGGTGGGCGGGTCGAGCCCGCCCATGGAGAATGTTGGGGTTTGTTGGATTATTTCCGACCCGCGCGTACCGGCGCCGGCCCCACATAGCGCGCGCGCGGGCGGATGAGTTTCTTGCTTTCGAGCTGCTCGCTCGCATGCGCGATCCATCCAGCCGTGCGCGCCATGGCGAAGATCGTCGTCTCGCAGCCGACCGGCATGTCGAGCGCGCGGCGCATGACGGCCAGCGCGTAATCGCAATTGGCGAAGGCGCCGGTCGCTTCGCGAATGCGATCGGGGATTTCGATGACAAGCCGCCTGTCGATGCCGGCCCGCACCAGCGAGTCGAACAGCGACACGGCGCGGGGATCGCCGTCCCGATAGATCATGTGGCCGAAACCGGGAAAGCGCTCGCCCAGCGCCACGCGCTCGCGCACGATCGCGGCGATGTCGCCGGCGAGGAGAGTGTCGAGCAGCCGCGAGGCCTGCGGACCCACGCCTCCATGGCGCGGACCCTTGAGCGCCACCAAACCCGCGATCACTGCGTCATATAGAGAAATCCCCGTCGAGGCCGCGCAGCGCACCGTGAACGTCGACGCGTTCAATTCATGATCGGCGAGCAGCACGAGCGCGCGGCGGATCAGATCGCGGGCCTGTGGATGGTTGAGCGCCCAGGCCTGCACGATCTGCTCA
>JBEKLK010000362.1:0-3468 GCA_050010235.1 Rhizomicrobium sp. | reverse complement strand
TGCAGCATCGCGGCGGCCACCAGCCGCAGGATCCGCGCGCCCGTGATCGCGCGCCCTTCGCCGGTGTTGTTGTAGGCGGTGGGATCGGCCTCCGTCGCGAGCGACAGCACGGCGATGGCGCGTTCGATGGCCGGCGCGCGATCCGTGGCCGCGATGATCTTCTGCATCGCGGGTGAGATGTAAGGCAGGTTTCCCTTTGCAAACGGGCCGGATGTTTTCGCATCCCACAACAAGGTCGCCGTCTGTTCGAAGGTGGCGGATTCGGCCAGCGCTGTTGCGTTCACTCCGCGATAGACCGGCCCGTCTTCCGTGATGGTGGAGACCGCCGTGTCCATCACCGGCAGGTCGGCCGCCTTGAGACCCTGCCCTTCGACGAGCGGCGCGCGCCGGTTCTTGAGGCCGCGCACGTCTTCCGCGCGGTAGCGCCGGCCACGCGTGCCTTGGCCTGTCGGCTCCGAGCGCACCAGCCCGCGGCTCACATAGGCATAAAGTGTGGCCGGCGAGATCGAGAGCTCGGCCGCGGCTTCCGCGGCGGAAAGATAGAGGGGCTCGTCAGAATTATTCATGTTGATCAGCCTAATCAAGATTGATCAATATTACAACCGGTCCGATCTTTTGTGCATCGCAGCAAAAGGAGATCGACCATGACCATCCAGACCAAAACACCCATCGGGCTCGACGGGGTTGCCGCCGCCGAAACGGCGCTCAGCCATGTGGACGGCGAAAAAGGCGAGCTGATCATCGCAGGCGATCATGTCGGCCGCCTCGCCCGCACGACGGGATTCGAAGGCGTGACCGCGCGGCTGTGGTCGGCGGGGAGCGGCACGGCCATCACGGAGGCGGAAGTCCGCGCCCGGCTCGGCGACGGCCGCCGTCGCGCCTTCGCCCGCCTGCCCCAATTGCTGGCAGCCGCGGAAGGCCTCTCGGTGGTCGACGGCTTTCGCGCCGCCACCGCCTGCCTGCGCGCAGAGCACGGGCTTTCCGATGACGCCGTGATCGTGGGCGCGTTGCCCGTGATCGCAACATCCCTTGCGCGGCACGCGAAAGGCGACGCACCGGTCGCACCCGACGAAACACTCAGCCACGCGGCCGACACCTTGCGCATGCTGCGCGGCAACAACGGACCGACGCCGGATGAAGCCGCCGCACTCGACGCCTATTTCGTCACGGTCAGCGATCACGGCATGAATGCGTCGACTTTCACCGCGCGCGTCGTCGCGTCCACCCGCGCCGATCTGTTCGCAGCCGTCACCGCCGGCTATTGCGCGCTGACGGGACCCTTGCATGGCGGCGCGCCGGAACCCGTGCTCGAAATGCTCGATGCCATCGGCACCGAAGAGCGCATCGTGCCGTGGATCGATGCGGCGCTCGCGCGGGGAGACCGGCTGATGGGTTTCGGCCATCGCATCTATCGCGTGCGCGATCCGCGCGCGGATGTATTGAAGGCCGTGGTGGAGAAACTGGGCGCCAGCACCAAGCAACTTACTTTCGCGGCGAAAGTGGAAGCCGCGGCGCGCGCGGCGCTCGCGAAATCGAAACCCGATCGCCCGCTCGACACCAATGTGGAGTTCTACACCGCCATCCTGCTCGACGCGCTGGCGATTCCGCGCCAGGCCTTCACGCCGATCTTCGCCGTCGCGCGCGCGGCCGGCTGGACCGCGCATGCCCGCGAACAGCAGCGCAATGGCCGTCTCCTGCGTCCGAGTTCGCTCTATGTGGGGCCGCAACCGGATGCGTGAAGCGCGCATCATCGCAGTTTGCACGGCTTAGACCGAGGGCGTAGCGTCCCCACTGCCAAGCAAAAAAAGCGGTCAGGGAAAGCCGATGACGAAATGGGTCACCATCGTTGCCGTCGCGTTTTTGAGCGCGTTCGGTCCGGCAGATGCCCAGACGCCGGACCCGCATTGGAGCGACTGCATCTTCGTCGCAACGCCGACAACCGTCGATTCGTGCAGCGCGCTCATCCAGGGCGGACAAGAGACCGGATTGACGCTCGAAAAGGCCTATTTCTATCGCGGCCACGCGCGCGATCTCGACAGAAAATACGATCTCGCGATCCCCGATTACACCGAGGCTCTGCAACTCAACGCCGATCCGGCGCTCTTGCCGCTCCTTGTGGGCTTCCGGGGTGAAGCTTATTCGAACCTGGGCGATTACACACATGCGCTCGCCGATTACGATCAGTCGATCCAGTTGAATCCGCAATTTGCCTTGACTTATCTGCAGCGCGCCCAGACATACGAAGCGATGAAGAATTACACGAGCGCGTTGACTGATTTCGACGTGGCCGTCTCATTGAAGCCGGCCGATCCCGAATATCTCAATGCGCGCTGCTGGATGCGCGCGCTGGTCGGACAATTCGATGGCGCGCGCGCGGACTGCGACGCCGCGCTCGCGGCGCAGCCGGGCTACGAGCCCGCGCTCGACAGCCGCGGACTGATCGATCTGAAGCAGGGACGTTTCCAGGACGCGTGGAACGACTATGACGCGGCCGTGCGCACAAACCCGACCGGCGCGAGTTGGCTGTATGGCCGCGGGATCGCCGCGCTGCGGCTCGGACGCGCGGCGGAAGGCCACGCGGATCTCGCCGCGGCGGCTAAGCTCTATCCCAGCATCGCGGAGAGCTACGCCGGATACGGCATCGCACCCTAACGCCGGCCCTCAAAGCGTGGAGGTTCTCATGCTCACAGGTCATTGCGCGTGCGGACGGGTTCGCTATGAGGCGGACGCCGATCTCAGGTCCATCATCCATTGCCATTGCGAAACCTGCCGGCGCACGCATGGCGCGGCGTTTTCGAGCGTCGCATCGGTGCCCCGCGAGCGCTTTCGCTGGGTGGCCGGCGAAGAATTGCTGTCGAGTTTCGAATCCTCGCCGGGAAAATTCCGGCGGTTCTGTTCGTGCTGCGGTTCGCATCTGTTCGCCGAACGCATTGCGAGCCCGCATGTGATGCTCCGGCTCGGCTGCCTCGACGGGCACGAGAAGCCGCAAGTGCTGGGCCATATCTGGCGGTCCGATGCCGCAAGCTGGTACGATCCGAAAGAGATGGTTCCGGAATTTGCCGAGGGATATATCGCGCCGTGAGAGCCTGTCATCAGGTCGAAAATCCGTCGCGCTCTTACGCGCGTGAGGTGCCACGGAAACCTGAATACGCGAAAGGCGGCCAATCCAGGTAATGATCTGAATCATTCCAATCGGATCATGCTCTAGGCATTTTTTGCCGTCCGTGTTTACCCCAATTTCGGAACCCCTCGGATCGTGCAATGAATCGTACGGGTTTCGATGGGTGTTTCGCGGTACCCAAGAGGGCGATAGCCCCTGGGTACTGCGGGCAAACAAGACCATGACAGTAGGAAAGATATTTGCTTTTGGTTGCCTGGCGCTGATGCTCCCCTGCGCGCCGCATCTCGGAGGCGAAAACCCCGCGGATTTTGCACAAGTCGGGCTTGACCGTGCCCGGACGGCTATTA
>JBEKLK010000361.1:0-3471 GCA_050010235.1 Rhizomicrobium sp. | reverse complement strand
ATCGGGGATTCCGAAAGCCTGGGCTATTTCGGCGCGCAACTTTATCGTTCGCTCTCCACCGAGTCGGACCCCGTGTCGCACAAACCGCTCAAGGTCTGGAGCCTGTGGACCTGCGGTTCGGACGTGACGACCTGGGAGCAGGGCGGCACATCCTATTGCGGCATCCGCACCTGCAACGGCGCCGGCGATTGCGCCCGCGATCACGGCCCGCTCGATCGGCCCGGCCGCATCCGCTATTCGTCGTTGCGCGAATATCTCGCGCGCGTCGCGCCGCGGATCACCATCGTGTCGCTGGGCTCGAACATGCTGACGGACCGGGCCACGACATTCCGCGCCTTCTATTCGACCTATCTCGACGATGTCGGCCAGCTCGCGGATGACATCAAACGCGCGAACAGCCGATGCGTGTGGATCGGGCCGCCGCAGGTTGCGCTCGCGACCAAGCCCGTGAAGGACTACGAGCAATTCGTGGCCGATGTGGGCCATGCGGCCGCGCGCAAAGGCTGCATCTTCGTCGACAGCAATCCGCTCAGCGATCGCAATTTCCTGCTACGCAGCGATCCCGAAGGCATCCATTATCAGGGCGTCGGCGAGCGGGCCTGGGAAGCGAAAGTGTGGGAACAGCTGCGCCCGCAACTCATCGCGCATCTGGCGCGGTAGCTACGGCTCAATCACGGCCTTGCCGATGATCTTGCGGTCCTGCAGCATGCGCATCGCGTCGACGGCGCCGGAGAGAGGAAATCGCGCGCCGATATGGGGGCGAATTTTCTTCTCTGCGAGCAGGCGGTCGATGGTCGCGATGTTCTCGCGGCCTTTCTCGGGAAATTTGCGGCCATATTCGCCCGCACGCACGCCCACGACGGAGAAGCCCTTGATCAGCGGCAGGTTGGCGGCGATCGAAGGGATGCGTCCGCTGGTGAACCCGACCACGAGCAAGCGCCCGTTGAAGGCGATGCAGCGCACGGATTCGTCGAACACATCTCCGCCCACGGGATCGTAGACCACATCGGCGCCGCGTCCCTGGGTCAGCTCCTTCACCGCTTCGCGAAAGCCGAACGGCGGCAGCGTGAAATCCGCGCCGTATTCTTTCAGGAAACTATGCTTCGCCTCGCTCGACGCGGTCGCGATGACGTGCGCGCCGAACACGCGTCCGAGGTCGACGGCCGCCAGGCCCACGCCTCCGGCCGCGCCGTGAACCAGCAGCCATTCGCCTTTCGCCAGTTCGCCGCGGCGGATGAGCGCGACGTAGGCCGTGAGATAAGCCGTGGTGTAGGACGCCGCGGTCGCAAAGTCCGCGCCGTCCGGAATCGGGCGCAAGGACGTTTCGGGCATTTGCGCCTCTTGCGCGAACGCTCCGGAAAATCCCCCGCCGACAACACGGTCTCCCGGCTTGAATCGCGTGACGCCGGCGCCGGCCGCGATCACTTCGCCCGCCATTTCGCCGCCGACAACGAAGGGCAATTGCGGCCGGTGCTGATATTTGCCTTGCGCCATCAGGATATCGGGAAAGTTCACGGAGGCCGCGCGCACGCGCAGGCGCACCTGGTCCGGCGCAATGGCCGGCAAGGTCACGTCTTCAAACTGCAACGCGTCGAGATCTTCGGCATTACTCCGGCAGACAAGCGCCTTCATGCAGCACCGGCCGGCGCGGCTGTCGTCGGAAGGGCACGGATGCCGCCCAGGAACAGGGCCGTGGCAAAGGCGGTGGCGACCGCCGGATCTGTCATCTCCCGCCGGGACATTCTTTCGGCCAGTTCGAACGCCACGCCCACGATGGCCGCCATCAGGAAGTCCGCATCCACCGGCGGAAACATCCCCTTGGCGATGGCGCTCACGAGGTCTTCCCGCAGCTCCTCGAAACCCGCGATGGTTTCAGGCGTGTCCATGCGCACGCGCAGCGTGTCCGTGTTCATGCGCAGGGTGCGGAAGTTCGAGTGATCGCCGGCGACGAATTCGAAGAAGGTGCGGAAAGTGCCCGAGATGAATTCCTCGACGGTCGCGGCCTTGGCGCGCTCCTCGTGCAGGCGCGGGCGGATGCGCAGCGCGCTCTCGTCCTGGATCGCCTGGAACACCTCTTCCTTGGATTGGAAGTAATTGTAGAACGTGCCGGAGGCGAGCGGCGTGGCGCGGATGATGTCGCGCACGGTCGTCGCCCCATAGCCCAACTCCGCGAACACGAGCCGCGCCGCTTCCAGGATGATCTGGCGGTTTTGAGCCTTCGTCTGTTCGCGTTTCCCCACCGGTTTGAGCGTCGGCCGGAGCGCGGGTTTGATCAGGTCTATGTCCAAGGGGTCGTTCCCCGATATGGCGGGCTCAATTCTAAAGGATCGTGACGGCACGTCAACTTTCCGCCCAAAGGGCCGGAATTGACAGGGCAATCCGCATCGCCTTCAACCGGCGCCATGAGCGACGCTTGGTTCGAGAACTTTTCGGCTCTGGGAAAGCATATGGGCCAGACCGCCTATATCGCGGGCCTCAAGGGTGAGGTCCTCGAAATCGCGGCGCCGGGCCGTGCGCGCCTGCGCCTGCCCTATGGTCCGGATCTCGTGGGCGATCCCGACACGGGAATCGTCCATGGCGGCGTCATCACCGGCATGCTCGATCATACCTGCGGGATGTGCGTGGTGGCGGCCCTGCGCGCGCCGATGCCCATCGCCACGCTCGACCTTCGCATCGATTACATGAAGCCTGCCGTTCCCGGCCAGGATATTTTCGCGGAAGCGGAATGCGTGAAGGTCGGCCACGACATCGCTTTCGTCCGCGGCCTTGCCCATCAGGGCTCGCGCGAGAATCCGATCGCGCTTTGCACCGGCGCCTTCATGCTCATCCGCAGCGGCTATCCCATGCCGCCGGTTTCGGCGTAGCGCGATGGAGCTCTTGGCCCGCGCCGTCGCGGAAGGACGCGATCCCGATCCCGATGCGCTGATCGCGGCGATTCCCTATTGCCGCTATCTCGGCATTCGCGCGGCGGTGAAAGACGGCGCCCTGAGCCTGATCATGCCTTTCGCCAATCATCTCGTCGGCAACCCGGTGTTGCCGGCGCTTCATGGCGGCGTCATCGGATCGTTGCTGGAGACAGCCGCGATCGTTCAGGTCGTGTGGGAAACGCGCGCGCCGAAAATGCCCAAGCCCGTCGATATCACGATCGATTATCTGCGCACGGGACGGCCGATCGAAACCTATGCGCGTGCGCGCATCGCGCGGCAGGGTCGTCGCGTGGTGAATGTGCATGCCGAGCTGTGGCAGGAAGACGAGACGAAACCCATCGCCGCGCTGCGCGGTCATTTTCTGATTCAATCTTGAAGCTGGAATCGGGTTATTCTGACGGGATGGTAAGAGATCGGTGGTGGGCGTCTTTCATGTCCAACATTTTCAAGAAAGTTCTTACCTCTATCGTGCTCGCAGTTCCGAGCGCTGTCGTTGCAGTCATTTTGCGCAAGGCGCTCCAAGTCTGGGGTGTTTTCGACCCCT
>JBEKLK010000360.1:0-3472 GCA_050010235.1 Rhizomicrobium sp. | reverse complement strand
GACCATGGTTGTACGCGCGGGCCTCGTGATTCTGGGGCTGTTTCATGTGGTAAACGGCCTGTGGATGCTGTTCGCGCCGGACGCCTGGTATGCCGCCGTCCCGGGCGTGAGCGGAACCGGCCCGATCAACCACCATTTCATCGCCGATATCGGGCTCGCCTTTCTCGCAAGCGGCACGGGACTCCTTCTGGGTGCGCGCCGCATGCGCCAGGCGGGAACTTTCGCGCTCGCGGGCGCCGCGTGGCCCGCCCTGCATGCGCTGCTTCATCTGTGGGGCTGGCTGCACGAAGGCGTGCCTGCCACCGCGGCCGTCGCAGTTTCCGAAGGAATCGGCGTGATGCTGGTGGGCGCGTTGGGTGCGGGCCTCGCCTGGTTTCGATTCACCGAACAGCAACGGGGAGGTTCGTGATGTTCAAGGCCTTCATTCACCGCCGGATCGCGGCGCTGGAGCGCGCCTGGGGCTATGACGCGTCCTATCTGCATGACGTGACGGATGCCTCGCCGCCGGCGTTCGTGAAATTCGCGATGTTCCAGTGGATGGCGTCGCATCGCGACCGAATCCCACGCGATGCCTGGTTCGCAGCGCGCATCGCGGCAGCTTTGTGCGAAGATTGTGGACCCTGCACGCAGCTCGTCGTCAACATGGCGCTGCGCGACGGCATGACACCCGAGGCCATCGCATCCCTGTTGCGGGGCGACCTGGAACAGGCGGGCGCCGATGCCGAACTCGGATTCCGCTACGGTATCGCCGTGGCGAACGGAACGGACGACGCGTCGCAGCTCTGTGCGGACGCGGAAGCGCGCTATGGCAAGCGCGGCCTCGTCTCTCTCGCCTATGCCGTGGCGTCGAGCCGCGTCTATCCCACCATCAAGCGCGGGTTGGGCCACGGTGTGGCATGCTCCCGCATTGTCGTGTCGGATAAGACGGTCACGATCCGGGAAGCCCCGAGGAAAGCGGCATGAACGACGCCGAATGCTTCGAAGCGCATCGCACGCATCTGACGAGCATCGCCTATCGCATGCTGGGCGAGATGTCGGGGGCGGAAGATGTCGTGCAGGAAGCGTGGCTGCGTTGGAATCGCGCGGAGCCTGACGAGATCCGTGATGCGCGCGCGTGGCTTTCCGCGGTGACGGTGCGTCTCGCGCTCGACGCTTTGCGCAAATTGCGGGCGCGGCGGGAAAGCTATGTCGGCCCCTGGCTGCCGGAGCCGATCCTGCCCGACGACATGCGCGCCTTCGCGGCCGATGCGCCGGCCACCCGCGCCGAGCTCGCCTCCGACCTGTCGCTGGCCCTTCTGCATGTGCTGGAAAGACTGTCGCCGGAGGAACGCGCGGCCTTCATCCTGCACGATGCGTTCGATTGCGATTATCCCGATATCGCGGCCACGCTCGGGAAATCCGAACCGGCCTGTCGCAAGCTCGTTTCGCGAGCCCGCGAGCGGGTGAAAGCCGACCGGCCGAGATATTCCGTATCGTCGGATGCGCACCGCGACCTGATCGGTCGCTTCGCGCAGGCGTCCATGGCGCAGGATGGGAGCGCACTCATCGCGCTCTTCTCGCCCGAAGTGGTGTTCTATTCCGATGGCGGCGGACAGGTGCCTGCCGCGCTCATTCCGATCCATGGTCCTGACAAGGTCATGCGGCTGATCGTCGGGTTGATGGGAAAATTCGATCCCAACGCGATCCCCGCGTTGCAGGCGCTCGAGATCAATGGCCGCCCCGGCATCGTCATCACCGTGGATGGGAATCTGCATTCGACCCTGGGGATCGAAACCGACGGCGTACGCATCACGGCGATCTATCTGATGCGCAATCCCGACAAGCTGAAGCGGATCGAGCGCGCGTTCAACCGCCAGTCCGCTCCCGGATCATCTGCATCTGCTTGACGATGCCTTCCGCCTGCCGGATCGAGGCCGCGTCGATCAGCACGCCCTTGAGCGCCACAGCGCCCATGCCGCCGGCTTGCGCTTCCTTCATGGCGGCGAGGATCGCTTCCGCGCGTTCCACTTCCTTCGCGGGCGGCGTGTAGATCTCGTTGGCGAGCGCAACCTGGCTCGGATGGATCGCCCATTTGCCTTCGCAGCCGAGCACGGCCGTACGCATTGCCTGCACGCGGAAACCGTCGGGATCGGAATAATCGCCGAACGGTCCATCGATGGCAGCAAGCCCGTGCGCGCGCGCCGCCTGCACCATGCGGAACAGGGGATAGTGCCACAGATCGTTCCAGTGCCGCTCGCGCGCCTGCGCACCATCCGCGTCCGTCAGCATCACATAGTCCGCATTGCCGCCGCCGATATTGGTCGTGCGCATACCTTGCGAAGCGGCATAATCGGCCGAGCCGAAATGCAGGCTCTCCATCCGGCGCGAGGAGCCCGCGATCTCGTCGATGTTGGTGAGACCGAGCACGGTCTCGACGATCACTTCTAGCCCGATCTGTTTCTTGCGGCCCACGGTGTGCGAGGCCTGCGTGATCAGCATGTCGATCGCATAGACGTCGGATGCGTTGCCCACTTTCGGAATCATGATCGAGTCGAGCCGCTCCCCGCCCTTCTCCACCAGCGCCAACACGTCACGATAGCAATAATGCGTGTCGAGCCCGTTGATGCGGACGGTGACGGTCTTGTTCTTCCAGTCGACCTCGTTGAGAGCCTTCACGATATTGTCGCGGGCCTGTTCCTTGTCCGCTGGCGCGACTGCATCTTCCAGATCGAGGCAGACGACATCGGCCGGACCGGCAGCCGCCTTCTCGAACAAAGTGGGCCGCGACCCGGGCACGAACAATTTGGAGCGATAAAGCCGGATCGGTGCGCGGCGCTCGATGGTGGTGAAGCTCACCGGGAAGTTCCTTTTGGAGGTCGAATTCGAACCGTGGCCGAGCGTTGCAGGTCCGTCAACTCGACCGCTTGCCGCTGCGCTTTCGCGATAACGGATGGGCCGATTCGACGACCGTCTTGAGCCGTTCATTCGCCACATGCGTATAGATCTGTGTCGTTGAAATATCCGCGTGGCCGAGCATCGATTGGACGCTCCTGAGATCGGCGCCGCCTTCGACGAGGTGCGTGGCGAACGCGTGGCGCAGCACATGCGGCGACAGTTTGTCGGGGTCGATGCCGGCGTCGACCGCCAGTTGCTTCAGCAATTGATGGCAGCGCCGCCGCGTGAGATGGCCCTCAGCGCCACGCGAGGGAAACAGATAGCGCTCGGAATCGCGCCGGCTTCCCGCCGGCAGGAATTCGTCGCGCACTTTGAGATAATCCGCGATCGCCTGGCTCGCGGACGGATTGAGCGGCGCCAAGCGCTCCTTTCCGCCCTTGCCGCGCACCAGCAGGAAGGAATCGCGACGCCGCACGGCGGCGAACGGCAAGGTCACCAGCTCCGAAATGCGCAGGCCAGAGGCATAGAGAATTTCCAGGATGCAGCGCAGCCGGATTTTTTCCGGCGCCTCGTCTTCGGGTTTTTTCGCGGCGTTCTT
>JBEKLK010000359.1:0-3482 GCA_050010235.1 Rhizomicrobium sp. | reverse complement strand
CGCCGGAAATGGCGGCCTGCGGCGGCGTTACGATTTCCGGTCCTTGAACGCGCGCAAATGCCTGCAATCCGAAGCGGCGCATTAACAATGTCTGAATTTCATCGTTAACCCGCCTTTAGGTTATCGCCGCCACGATCTCCCCACGCGCAAGAGAAACTTTGCGCCATTCAAGGGTGGAAGAAGGGCCTCGTTTCGGCCCATGTCCAAGGGGAATGTCATGGCCTGTGTCGATGTCGATGCGTTGAGCCAATACGAAGTCGAAGCCAAACAGGGCCGCGCCGACGCGCTCTACAATCTGGGGCTTGCCTATTCCACCGGTCAGGGTGTGACCGTCGATTTCGTGGCCGCGCACAAATGGTTCAATCTCGCCGCGCTGAAGGGCAGCGATATCGCGAAGTCCTGGCGGGCGCAGATATCCCGCGAAATGAATTCCAACCAGATCGCCGAAGCCCAACGCCTCGCCAGAGAGTGGTTGTCGATCGCGCGGTGAAAGTCGTGTGGCGCCACCCATTGTTCCCACCCGCCCCTTGAGGGCGGGTCGAAAAATTCAAGCGAAGCGCAGAATTTTTCGGGGCGGGGTGCTGCATCAACAATACCCCGCCCCGAAAGTTTCTTTTCGCTGACGCTCAAAGAAAGCTTTCGACCCGCCCCCAAGGGGCGGGTGGATATTACAAACTCGCCGCGCTATTGCCGGCGGCGGGTTTGGGGACGGGCACCGGCAGGGCGCCGGCGGGTGCAGGCGGCGGGGTGTATTCCAGCGGCTTCGATTGCGGCGCGTTCGGCTTGTAGAGATCGGCCAGGATGCGCAGCGGCTCGTCATGGCCTGCGATGCGATTGCGATAGACTTCCGTGTTCTCAAGCACGCGCTCGACATAGTTGCGGGTTTCGTTGAACGGGATCTGCTCGATCCAGTCGATGGGATCGACGCGGGAATCGCGCGGATCGCCATGAGCGGCGATCCATTTCTTCACATTGCCCGGCCCCGCATTGTAGGCCGCCGCCGCGAGGATATAGGACCCGCCCCAATCGGAGAGGTCGCTCCCCAGTTCCGCCATGCCGAGCTGCATGTTGTAAACGGGATCGCCCGTCAGGTCGGACGGGCGGTATTCCACGCCCGCCAGCCCCGCCGAGCGCCGCGCCGTGAACGGCATGACCTGCATGATGCCCAGCGCGCCCGCGCCGCTCACCGCATCGGGATCGAACTCGGTCTCCTGCCGGATGATGCCCAGCACATAGGCCGGCTCCGGCGCGATGCCGACACCCGCATATCCGGGCACCGGTATCACGGGGTGCGTATACGCCAGCAGCAGCACATTGTTGTAGCTCGCCTCCTTCGCCACCCGCACGGCGATTTCCTTGAAGCCCATGCGGGTCAGGTCTTCGGCCAGCAGCTTGATGTGCCTGGGATCGGTGTAGGTGTCGGCGTCGTGGACGGAGAAACTGCGCAACAGGCTTTCAAGGCCCAGATCGGCCAGAACGCGGATGGCCTGCGTCTGCTCCTCATGCTCGAAATCCCCGCGGCGCGCATTCGCATCGACCATCGTCTCGTGCAGATGGAGATTGGGCGCCGCCTCGATATGGGCGAGCGCGAGCTGGCCGTAGAACGTCTCCGGCGATTGCGCCGCTACATGATAGTGCTGCCACGCCGCGGCGAGCTCGCCGGATTCCTCGTAGCAGCGGCCTTCCCAATAATTCGCGCGCGCGACGCTGATGGGCCGGGTGACCGCGTGCGCCAGATTCTGAAAATGGACGAGGGCGGTCTTCGGCTCCTTGAGCTCGCGTAGCGCGATCCAGCCCGCGAGGAATTCGGATTCGGAATACTCCGTGCTGCCGGATTCGAGGCCGGTGTTGGAGGCCAGCGCATAGGCATTGTTGTAGCTGCCCTGGTCGAGCGCTTCGCGGGCATCGATGTTCAGTTCGTCCCACCACCGGGTGGGATTGATTTTCGCCATTTCGCGCACCGGCGCGCGGGCGAGCAGCGGCGGAATCTGCAGGACCTGGCCGCGCTGGCGCAGCAGCCGCGCGGAATCGAAGATCACACCGGGATCGTCGCGCGACGCCTGCGGAAGATTTTCGAGCAGCCTTTCGCCCGTTGCCGGTGAGGTGCGCAGCGCGATGCGGGCGGCGCCGATCCGTTGAGCTTCCGCATCGACGCGGGCGATTTCGCGGCGCGCATCGGCCAGTTCGTTGTGCCACAACAAATGATTGAGGCGCTCGCGATCGATATCCGGCGTGAGGATGTCGCCATGGCGCTGGGTGATCGCGAATTCCTCATCCGGCTCGAAACTGTCCTCGATCCAGGCCTGGCGGACGAGCGCGCGGCCGCGTGTTGCGGCATTGGTCGCCATGAGTGCTTCGCCCAGGCGCACCCGGCCGTTGCCGGATACGGGATCGCGGTCGCCGAACCACGCCACGATGGCGCGGGCGTCCATGGTGGGGTCCATGGCCTTTTCGGCGCGGGCGAACAGGATGTCCCGGTCCGGCCAATCCGGATTGTCCTTGAGAAAGCGATCGATCTCCGCAAAGGAGGCGCCGCTGTTCTTGTCCATCAGATAGCGCCATTCGACGAGCTTTTTCGCGACGGGATCGTGCCCCTGGTCGGCGAGCCCGCGGGCGGCAGTCCAGTCGCCCCGGTCGACCGCATCGAAGGCGCGCACGAAGAGGTCGTGATCGGCCGCGGGCAGGATGTGGACGAGGCCCACGCGCCGCTCGCCGGTGATTTGCAGTTCCGGCGGCCCGCCGGCATCGGAATCCGAGATGGGCGCCATCATGATCACGCCGCCCTGGCGGATGAGCCCGGACGGCAGATGTTCGGTCGTGGCGGTCGAACTTGTCGCGGGCGGCGGTGTCTGCGCGTCGAGCCCGCCCGCACAGAACGCAAGCGTGACGGAGGCGAGCAAAGCGGCGCGAAACGCAGTCATGACCTTTCAAACCCGTTCGAAATGCCGGAATTGGCGTTAACAAGGATAACGGCCATGTCGCGCATTGACTAGGCAAGCGCCTTGCCGCGCGCGATCTTCAAGCGTTATTTTGCACGAGTGTGGCAGATCAATTCGGTTTCGATGCCGCACGCGAACCCCTAACGGATTTTTCACCATGCGCGACGCGCGCGAACGTCTCAAAGGCTCGATGCCCGCTCTGATCACGCCCTTCCGGGACGGAAAGGTGGACGAGGCTGCGTTCCGCAAATTCGTGGGGTGGCAGATCGACCAGGGCTCGCATGGGCTGGTGCCGGTCGGCACCACGGGCGAATCCGCGACCCTTTCCCACGAAGAGCACAGGCGCGTTGTGGAAATCTGCGTCGAAGAGGCCAAAGGCCGGGTGCCTGTGGTCGCAGGCGCGGGTTCCAACTCGACCGCCGAAGCGATCTCGCTCACCCGCCATGCCAAGCAGGTGGGGGCCGATGCCGTGCTCTCCGTCACGCCTTATTACAACAAGCCCACGCAGGAAGGGATTTACCGGCATTTCGCGGCGATTGCGGA
>JBEKLK010000358.1:0-3493 GCA_050010235.1 Rhizomicrobium sp. | reverse complement strand
TTTTATTTCCCAATTTCTCCGCGGACTCCATCGCTTCGGTCAGCCGGCGATTCAACACGCCGGCGTCGGCGCCCATATCCAACACGGTCGCGCCAAGCACGCGTACGGCATCGAAAAGCGCGCCTTCGTGTTCGGACATCGGCCGTTCCATTGCCATGGCAATTCTCCGCTGTCCCAGGGAACGTTCAGTCAGCCGGTCATCCCGAATTTGGATGCCGCTTGCGGAACATCCCGCTGCTGAGCCCCGTCGGACAGCCGCTCATCGACGCGCTCGCCTCTCAGCCACGCTTCCGCATTGCTCGCAAGAATGGCCCAGACTTCACCAGCCTTTTCCTTGGGCTTGAAGAACAGAGCCGTTTCGGGCGGGCGTCCGCCGTTCCTGGCGGGATCGGCATCCGAGCAAAACTTCCGGAACGCGCGCTCGACCTCGTCCTCGAATTTCTGCGGGATCGGCCGGTTGGTGATTTCGCGATTCTTGCGGATCGCGCGCATCACCGACCAGCGGCGAAGCCCGGCCGGCTGCGTATGCAAAACCCGGATCAGATCGACCAGGTAGGGAATATCGGAACGCGATCTTTCGGAGGCGCAGTCGGCCTCACGTTCCTGAAGCAGGTTTTCGAATTGATCGTCGTACATCATCGGATCCAGCGCGCCTCATTTTGTGAGACAGTTTATCGGTGAAATTCGAGTGCGGCGGATGAAGACGCCAACGCCGCTCTAACAACCGATCGACGGCGGCAGCTTACGCTCCCGCCGTCGCCGGTTCGATAGCTAAATTAGGCCGCGGCCAAATTGACGGCCTTCGAGCCACGCGCGTCCGGCTGAATGTCAAACGTGACGCGTTGCCCTTCCGAAAGGCTGCGCATTCCGGCCTGTTCGACCGCAGTGGCATGGACGAACACGTCCTTGCCGCCGCCTTCCGGCGAAATGAATCCAAAGCCTTTGGTTGCATTGAAGAATTTTACAGTTCCCGTAGCCATGATTGCTCCTAATTGCATCGGGTTTCGCCTGAACATGTGTTCAGGCGCGTGCAGGCGGACACAACCATCAATTCAGGAAGTTAGGCTGTCTCGTCCAGGCGCGCACTATGCGAGTCGGGTTTACAACAGTGCGCTTCAACTGACGGAACGCCGTCGCTGGCGCTCATATAATCGCATGAGCCTTGAATTGCAACCTTCATCGAAATTCCCAACCAACCCCCGGGAAATATCGCCGCGAGCTCGTCTATGTGCGCACGAAGCCGCCGAGTACTGTGCTATTTCGAAACCGACTCGATCCTGCAGTCCCTCTTTAGACGGCGTCGACCAATCGGTCATTTGTCGCCCCATGCGTCGATGTTCTTTCTCATGAACGCCGTAAACCCTTCGTTCCACTTTGCGCGTTCGGGTTCGCGCGGATAGGGGTTGAGCGCTCCCATCTTTTCGAGATCGAATTCGGCGCTCTCTTCCGACGATAATTTGTTGGCGACATTCCAGCCTTCGGCATAGAGACGGCTCAGGCGGAAGTCGGTATCGCTCACAGTCATGGCGTCAGCTCCGTTTGCCCAGCACGCGATCGATATCGAGAGCGTCGCGCTTGCTCTTGCGGCGGACCGACGTCGTCTCGACCCCAACCGCGACTTCGGGCTGGGCGCCGTCGCGCAACAACGCTCGGCTCAACTCCTCGGGATCGATAGGCATGAACTCCGTCGCGCCTGCGCGCGCGAGTCGAAGCGTCGTTCCCGTTCGCCGCCACGCGGGATAGGTCAACGCGTCGATCATTTCTTCCTCCGTGTCGACCGTATAGGTGCCGGCGGCCTGCACGGCTTCGAAGCCGGTGAGCACGAACGGCCGGCGGAAGGTAACTTCTTTGGTAATGGTGCGCGTCGCCATGTCCTACGTCCCCACCAGGCTATGACTCGCACGCCCGGTTTGGCGGGCGGCAACGAAGTTCGCGACAGTTAAGCATCGCCACTCCATCACCGCCCTACCCTGACGCAAGTCCAGGCCCTGTCACACATGGGCAACGACGCGACGTGCGCGTTGCTGCGTGAGGGCGCTCAACTGCGCCAGAATGTCGTCCGATGCGCGCAGCTTTCGCACAGACGGCCGCGGCGGCAGCGGTTTGGAGCCGTTCAGGCTCTTTGTCATTGCGGCGCGCGCACGCGCGACCCGGCTTTTCGTCGTGCCCACCGGCGTGCCGCAAATGCCGGCCGCATCTTCGTAAGACAGGCCGCCGGCAGCCACCAGGATCAGCGGTTCGCGCTGGCAGTCCGGCAGCGCGCTGAGGGCGCGCGCGGCATCGGAAAGCTCCATCGCCCATTCCTGCTCGCGCGCGGGTGCGGGAATATTGTCGCCCAGATCGTCGTCCCAATGCGTTTCGCGCCACGCGCGCCTTGTATGCGAATAAAATTCGTTACGAAGGATGGTGAAGAGCCACGCCTTCAAATTCGTTCCGAGCTCAAACCGGTCGCGCGCGCGCCACGCCTTCGCGAGCGCTTCCTGCGCCATATCTTCGGCGATAGCCCGCCGGCCGCATAAGACGCGCGAGAACGCCCGAAGATGCGGGATCAGCGCGATGAGTTCGCGCTGAAACTGGGGGGACGACTGCGAAGGCGTCGCCACCGGCACAATAGAAATGTCTGAAGCTTGAGAATTCACGGACGCACCTCTAATCAAGGCCCCGCAACGACCACGGACAGATGCGCGGGAAAGAGGAAATCCGCCTTTCCGCATCATCGTCGGCGCACAATGCGTACGCCGGGTTCGTAATTCATACCGTCAAGAGCGTTCAGTGACCGGCGCGATGCCGGCATCAATCGCGTTGCTACGCGCGCCGGACGAGCCGCAGAATCAGCAACAGCACGATGGCTCCGATCGTGGCGCTGATGACGACACTCGTCAGGCCGAGGCCCAGGTGAATGCCCAGTCGCGGCAGCAGCCATCCGCCGATAAACGCACCCAGGATGCCCACCACGATGTCGCCGATGAGTCCGAGGCCGCCGCCTTTGACGAGCGTGCTCGCCAGCCAGCCAGCCACGGCGCCTACCAGCAGCCAGATAATCAGTGATTCGGATTGCATGGGTTTCTCCTCGACAGCATTTTATGAACGAACCGCTTCGCCCGGCAGGGCAATCAGGCTCTGGGCCGCCCGCGAGGACGGTTGACGCATGCATTCCAGATTGACCGGACTTTGGTAGCGCCTACGCACTCACCCAATGACACAACGCCTTCGCACCGCATTCGATCCATTTTTCCGCAAGATATATAGCCGCGTGTCTTGCCAGGCCCAATCAGCGGGCTAATCGCGCAAAAGACGGTGGCAAGACCGCTTTTCAGCCCGAATGGGGATCATCGCCGGGCGATCGCGATGGAGGCAGCACCTGGGACGGAGTCGTTGGCCCCCATATCTGCCGATTTTATATGGCCTTTATATGTTCAGACCCGCGACACCCCCTTTTCAGCCGTGCCCGGCGGTGTCCTATTTCGTGACCAAACGATGTATATTGCGGTGA
>JBEKLK010000357.1:0-3497 GCA_050010235.1 Rhizomicrobium sp. | reverse complement strand
TACGCAGCCGCCAAGCGCGCGCGGGGCGTGCTCGACTATGACGACCTCATCATCGAGACCTTGCGGCTGCTCGAACGCGAAGAGGCATCCGGCTGGGTGCTCTACAAGCTGGACGGCGGCCTCGACCACATCCTGATCGACGAGGCGCAGGATACGAGCCCCGAACAATGGCAGATCGTGCGGCGGCTGACGGAGGAATTCTTTGCAGGCGAAGGCGCGCATGACGACGCCCGCGGACCGCGCACGATCTTCGCCGTGGGCGACGAGAAGCAATCGATCTTCAGTTTCCAGGGCGCCGATCCGGCCCAATTCGACATCAATCGCACGCATTTTTCGAACCTGGCCATCGAAGACTCGTTCGTGAATGTCCAGCTGCCGGTTTCGCGCCGGTCCGCGCCACAGATTCTGCAATTCGTCGACGAAGTGTTCGCCGATCCCACCGCGCGCGAAGGCGTGACGTCGCCCGGTGTCGAAGTCGCGCATCAGGCGCATCGCGCGAAAGCCGAAGGCCGGGTCGAATTCTGGCCTGCGCTCAGCCCGTCCAAGACTCCCGATCCCGATTACTGGCTGCCGGTCGATGTCGAATCCGAAGCAAGCCCCGTGGTGCGGCTCGCCGATCGCGTCGCAAGCCAGATCAAATACTGGATCGACGGCCGCACGCGGCTGCCCGGCCACGACAAGCCCATCGGCCCCGGCGACATCATGGTGCTGATGCCGCGCCGCGAACCGTTCGCCAGCGAATTGATCCGCCAGCTCAAGCGGCGCGGCGTGCCCGTGGCCGGCGCCGACCGCATCAAACTGCAGAACCAGATCGCGGTGATGGATCTGGTGGCGCTGGGCCGTTTCGCGCTGTTGCCGGAAGACGATCTCAATCTCGCGGCATTGCTGCGCTCGCCGCTCGTCGGGATCGACGAAGAGGAATTGTTTGCACTCAGCGCCTCCCGAAGTGGCACGCTATGGCGCGAGCTTGGCGAACGCCGGGGCGAAACCGCTGCGCTCGGGTTCGCGCACGCATTCCTGGCCGACTGCCTCGGCCGCGCGGATTTCGCGCCGCCATACGAATTCTATGCGCATGTGCTGGCCGCAAGCGGCATGCGCAAACGCCTGCTGGCCCGGCTGGGCGCCGAAGCGAACGACGCCATCGACGAATTCCTGTCGCTGGCACTCGCTTTCGAGGGCTTCAACACGGCGTCGCTGGAAAGCTTCCTGCACTGGATCGAGAGAGGCGACGCCGAGATCAAGCGCGACATGGAGCGCGGGCGCGACGAAGTGCGCGTGATGACGGTCCACGGCGCGAAGGGCCTCGAAGCCGATATCGTGATCCTGCCGGACACCACCTCGCTGCCCGATCCGCCGGGCAAGCGCGGCGATCTTCTGTACACGGATCATGGCGTCGTCTATCCGCTCACGGACAGCGAAGCGCCGAACGCAGTGAAAATCGCGAAGGCGAAGGCCGCAGACGAAGCGCTGCGCGAGCACCGCCGCCTGCTCTATGTGGCGCTAACCCGCGCCAAGGATCGCCTTTACGTCTGCGGCTTCGAAAACAAGACCGGCGTCAAGGAAGGCTCCTGGTACGAACTGGCGCAGCGCGCGGCGCAATCGCTGGGCAAAACCGTCGTGCGCGGCGACGACACCTTGCGCGTGATCGGCGATGCCGAATTGGAAGTCGCGCCGCTGTCGCAGAGCGTCGAAGCGCCGCGCGTGACCCTGCCCGATTGGGCGAGGGGCAAACCGCTGCCCGAGCCTTCGACGCCACGGCTGATCCGGCCCTCCGACGCGGCGGGACTGGAAGAGCCGGGCGTCATGTCACCGGCAGGTCCAAAGGCGGCCGCACGTTTCCGGCGCGGCCAGCTTGTCCATACGCTGTTGGCGCGGCTTCCGGATATCGAACAGGACCGCCGGCGCGACATCGCGCTCGCATTCCTCGCGGCGCGCGACGTTCCGCCCGAAGAAGCAACAGCGCTCGCGGAGGAAACTTTGGCCGTGATTTCCGATCCCCGCTTCGCAGCCGCCTTTGCGCCCGGCGCGCGGGCGGAAGTGGCGATTGTCGCCGATCTGCCGGAACTGGGTCGTGGCGCGCGCGTGAGCGGACGGATCGACCGGCTTGCCGTTTCGTCGGACGAGGTTCTGGCGATCGATTTCAAGACCAACCGCCCGCCGCCCCAGCGGGCGGAGGATGTTCCCGTGCTTTATCGCACCCAGATGGCGCTCTATCGCGCGGCGCTCGCCAGGGTTTTTCCCGGCCGTCGAATCGCCTGCGCGCTGATTTGGACCGAGGGGCCCCGGCTGATGGCGCTCGACAACGCACTTCTCGACGCGGAAACGGTGCATATCCGCACACGCCTTGACCCCGGGGGGCACGCTTCCTAGATTCGTTCCCACAGGACACATCGTTTCCGAGGATTCATCCATGTCAGAGCCCATCAAGGTCTCGCCAGCCAAAGCGCCGTCAGCGCCTATCAAGGTCTCGGATGCGTCCTTTCAAGCCGACGTGCTCAATTCGAAAAATCCCGTTGTCGTGGATTTCTGGGCGGAATGGTGCGGCCCATGCCGCATGATCGCTCCGGCTCTGGAAGAGCTGGCGGGCGAGTTCGAAGGCAAAGTGACCGTCGCCAAGGTCAATATCGACGAGAACCCGAACATCCCCACCAAATACGGCGTGCGCGGCGTTCCCACCCTGATGATTTTCCATCAAGGCCAGGTCGCGGCCACCAAAGTCGGCGCACTGCCGAAGTCCAAGATCAAGGAATGGATCGAATCCTCGATCTGAGGCGTTCGACGGCTCATTAGCCGTTTTTCGACAAGACGATTCCCGCGAGATAGAGCGAACCGCAAATGAGGATACGCGGCGGTCCTTCGCCGGGACGGGCGCGCGACCACGCGGCCACCTGCATCATCGCGTCTTCGAGATCGTCCGCCGGGCTCGCATCGAGCCCGCTGGCGCGTGCGGCGTCGTAAAGCCCTCCCGCGCCCAGGCTCGCCGCTTCGCCTTCGATGGGAACCGTCGTCACATGGCGCGCGAGCCCGCTGAACGCCGACAGAAATCCGACGGCGTCTTTCGTCTTGAGCATTCCGCAAATGAGATAGAGCGGCTTTTCGGAGCGTTCCTCGAAATCGGCCATCGCGCGCGCGACGGCCGCGCCGCCATGCGGATTATGGCCGCCATCGAGCCACACTTCGCCGCCTTTGGGCGCCGCGTCGATCAAGGGACCGCGCGTGAGCCGCTGCAGACGCGCCGGCCAGTCGACGGTTCTGAGCCCGCGTTCGATCGCATCGTCTCTGCCCCAGCCGCCCCCGGCCTTCCGCAATGCCGCAATCGCGACGGCCGCATTCTCGATCTGATGCCGGCCGACGAGGCGCGGCAGCGGAAGATCGAGCAAAGCTTCGGTGTCCTGATAGACGAGACGGCCGTGCTCCTGATGGGCGAAGAAATCCTGACCGAACGCATAGAGCGGCGCGCCCAGCGCATCGGCGCGCCGGGCGATCACATCGCCGGG
>JBEKLK010000356.1:0-3498 GCA_050010235.1 Rhizomicrobium sp. | reverse complement strand
GGATGGTGAAGCCGGCCGGGTTCACGGGATAGGTCGAGTTGTCGATCTTGTTTCCGTCCACGTCGATCTTTACGAGGCTCGATGCCGTGATCTCCTCGAACAACATGCCATAGGGGTTAATCAGAAACTGATGCTCGGGCCCGGGCACGCGCGCAGAGATGTGGGTGAAGATCATGTCGTCCCAGCCATGCAGGGCGACCAGCCGGTAGGTCGCAGCGAGATCGACGCGCAATTGCCATTCCTCGGCGCTCACCTTGCCCTCCAGCGACGGAATCGCGTGCGCATCCGGCACGTTGACCTTGATTTTTTCCAACACGTTCATGGCCTTGCTCCCGACCGAATATCTAGGTCCGTATAGAGTGATCCGGGGGGTGAGTGGTGTCAAATCCCCACCCACGCATCTCACGCCAAAGCGACGTCCGAATTCCCAAAGACGTTCGCTCATAAATGGCGGTCGAAATCCATTCTTTTGTGAAGGATGCGCACGACGTCAATCCCGCCGGAAATCTGTCGATAAAAGAGAATGTGCGAACCCGAAGCGAATTTGAAATAGCCCGGACGAACGTCGTCGCACGGTCGACCCCGGCCGGGATTGTCTGCGATCCGATCGATGGCGGACCAAATTGCTCGAACATAGGATTCAGCCTGCTCAACGCTCCAGTTTTGAACCGTGTAGTCCCAAATTTCTCCAAGGTCGGATTGAGCGCGCGGAGAAAGGACATAACGCATCATCAAGTGCGCGATTTGCCGTTTTTCTTGCCCGCGATGAAGGCTTCAAAATCGAACGGAGTCGAGACTCCGCTACCTTCACCGTCGATAAGTGCCGCTCGCAGCGCAGCAAGCTTTGCTTCTTGCTCCTCAAGAAGGCGCAGTCCTGCCCGTACCACGTCGCTCGTCGAGTTGTAGCGCCCCTGAGCGACTTGTCCTTCAACGAAGGTGAGGAAGTGGTCGCCGAGACTGATCGAAGTGTTCTTATTCGCCATAGCTGCCTCCGAACCCTTAATGTACCAAAAATTGGTACTAATGGAAAGGATCCGGCTTCCTCACCCGAACTTGAACGTCGCCACGATCCGGTCCAGCAGCCCGCGCACGCGCGTGATGTCGAATTGCTTGAGGCCATACTCCGCGGGATAGACGCCCAGCGAGGTCGACGCGATCATGTATTCGACGGCGATGCACTCTCCGCCATGCAGCACGCGATAGCTGGTGATTTCGTGATAGTGGCTCATGCCGTCGTCGGAATCCCGGAACGTGGAAAACTCGATGCCGCCGATCTTCTGCTTCCAGCTTTTTTCGTCCGGAGGCGCCCCCGCCGGCGCCAGGCAATTCGCGACCGCCTTGGGATCGCTGCTGGCGCCCACCGTGACGGTCGCGCCGCCGAAATTGGTCTGGGGCTCGATCGCGCGCGGCACGACGATCTCGTAAAGCACCTTGCCGGGGTCGGTCGAATTCCAGCGCCAGTCGGGCGCGCTTTGCGGTGCGCCTTGCGCGGGGAAATCGATGGGCGCCGCAATCGTGAAGCCGAAGTTCGGGCTCACCGGCCACGCATCGATATTCTTGTAGTAATCGGCGGCGCTCGCCGCGGTGGCCGCCAGCGCGGCGGCGAGTCCCAAAGCCCAAAATCGCAATCTCATGTCACATCCTTCAGGTCGCTCGCTCGGCAATAAAATATATTGTCGCGGCATGATCGTACCACCCGCCCCTTGAGGGCGGGTCGAAATTATCTTTGAGCGACAGCGAAAAGAGAATTTCGGGGCGGGGTGCCGCATCGACATGACCCCGCCCCGAAGCTGTCTTCGCGCTATCGCGCGAATCCACCTTCGACCCGCCCTCAAGGGGCGGGTGACATCTCTATCGCACCCGCCCAACGGCCTTCAGCCAGCCGTCATAAAGTCCGTCGCGGGTGGACACCGCCAACCCCGGCTCGAAGCGCCGGTCGAGGGCCCAGGCTTTCGTTATCTCCGAAAAATCCCGGAACACGCCTGCGGACAATCCCGCGAGATAGGCGGCACCCAGTGCCGTCGTTTCCGTGATCTTCGGCCGGTCGACGGTGAGCCCCGTCAAATCCGCGAGGCGCTGGCAGAACCAATCGTTGCGCACCATGCCGCCATCGACCTTGAGCGCACCCGGCACGCCGAGCTTCGCCGCCGTCATGTCGCGCGCCATCGCATCGAGCAGGTCGCGGGTCTGGAAGCACACCGCATCGAGCGCGGCGCGGGCAATTTCCGCCACGCCCATGTCGCGCGTGAGGCCGAGGATCGCGGCCCGGGCTTCCGGATCCCAATAGGGGGCGCCGAGCCCCGTGAACGCCGGCACGAAATAAAGTCCCTCCGCGCTCTTCGCCGTGCGCGCGAGCGCTTCGATCTCGTCGGCGCTGCGGATGACGCCCAGCGCATCGCGCAGCCATTGCACGATCGCGCCCGCCACGAAGATGCTGCCTTCGATGGCATAGGCCTTCTCGCCCTTCGCGCGATAGGCGGCAGTCGCGAGCAGCCGGTTCTGCGACGCGGGCACACCTGGGCCCGTGTTCACCAGCGCGAAACAGCCTGTTCCGTATGTGGATTTCACATCGCCCGGCGTGAAACACGCCTGCCCGAACGCGGCGGCCTGTTGATCGCCGGCCACGCCTGCGATGGGAATGGCCGCGCCGAACAATTCCGGCGCGCTGGCGCCGAAATCGCCCGCGCTGTCGCGCACCTCCGGCAGGATGGCACGGGGCACGCGGAACAGCCGCAACATCTCGTCGTCCCAGGCGAGCGATTTGAGATCGAGCAGCATGGTGCGCGAGGCGTTGGTAACGTCCGTCGCATGCACTTTGCCGCCCGTGAGTTTGTAGATCAGCCATGAGTCGATGGTGCCGAATGCGAGTTCGCCCCGCTCCGCACGCGCACGTGCGCCCGGGATATGATCCAGCAGCCATTCAAGTTTGGTCGCGGAGAAATAGGGATCGAGCAGGAGCCCGGTCCGCGCGGTGACTTCCGCCTCGCGGCCTTCTTCTTTCAACGCGCGGCAGCGCTCGGCCGTGCGCCGGTCCTGCCACACGATCGCGTTGTGAAGGGCCACGCCGCTCGCGCGATCCCACAGCACCGTCGTCTCGCGCTGGTTGGTGATGCCGATGGCCGCGACCTCCCGCGCGGCCACGCCTTTCGCCGCCACGCGGCAGCAATTGAGTGTCGCCTGCCAGATTTCCTCCGCGTCATGCTCCACCCAGCCATTGGCCGGATAGATCTGCCTGAGCTCGATCCCATGCGACGCCACCGGCCGCGCCGCGGCATCGAACAGGATTGCGCGGGTGGAGGTGGTGCCCTGGTCGATGGCGAGGAGGAAGGGCTGTTCGGGGGTCATGGCGCGGTTCCAGGCTTGATCACGCTATTTCGGAGCGCGGGCGTCCTCGCCCGCTCCCCAGGAAGGCGGCCAAGATGCCCGCGCTCCGTCGACTCGTATGGTTGCGGACTCCATTACCTTAACACGCTGTTAACGCTGACTGCCTAGCATGGA
>JBEKLK010000355.1:0-3564 GCA_050010235.1 Rhizomicrobium sp. | reverse complement strand
AGCCGGGAACGGCGCCGGGGATCTGACGACCGATATGCTGCGCGCGCACGCCCTCGACATTGCACCCGGCATCCGTCTGTGGACCGGCGGTCTCGATGCGGACGAACAAAAATCGCTTTTGGGGGATGTGTTGCGGCGCGCGGATGACGCGCCTTTCTATCGTCCCCGGATGCCGCATTCGGGAAAACCGTTTTCCGTCGAGGAAACGAATTTCGGTTCGCTGGGCTGGTACTCCGACGCCAATGGCTATCGTTACGAGGCGAACCATCCGGTGACGCGTCGGCCCTGGCCGGTGATTCCGGATCTGCTGCTGGCGTTGTGGCGCGCTGCAACCGGCTATTGCGCGCCGCCCGAATGCTGCCTCGTCAATCTTTATCGCGCGGGCGCTCGCATGGGTCTGCATCAGGATCGCGACGAGGAGGCGCTCGACGCACCTGTCCTGTCGGTGTCGCTGGGGGACGATGCGCTGTTCCGTATTGGAGGCACCAGCCGCCGCGGGCCCACCGCGAGCCTCAGGCTTCGCTCGGGCGATGTGCTGGTGTTCGGCGGCCCGGCACGGCTCGCGTTTCATGGGATCGACCGGCTGATATCCGGCAGTTCCCAGCTGCTTCCGGGGGGCGGGCGGGTCAACCTGACGCTTCGCCGGGTCGCTCCACCGGCGGCGCAAAAAAAGACGCCCGACCAGGGGGCTGATCGGGCGTCATATGCGCCGTTACGCGCTGGTACCGGGAGGGGATGACCGGTACCTTTGAAAGAACGCCGTCCAGCGTGCGAGCGGGGGGGCAGTGCCTGCCGGACAGTTGATCGTTCTTCCAGCGACAAACCTATGCACCGGAGACACAGTTTGCAACTATTTTTTTCGAGCACCCGGATTACGAATTTTTATTGATGACAGTGGTATTTAGTACACATCAAGCAGGCGAATCGGGGGCCTTGGCGAGGCGCCTCGAAACGGGCTTTTTCCAGCTTTCTGCCAGGCCGGGAGTGCCCTCAACAAGCTTCAACGCTTCGGTTCCCATATGGGGGTCAAAAATGGCCCCAAAAGCCTCCCGGACGGAAGGGCCGCGACTTTCGTAAATTCGCGTCAGCGAGCCGTCCCGCACCGGTGCGGCACCCGGCCGAATGACGCGCAAATACCAGCCGCAGCGGCCCGAGAGCGTCATCAACTGAGGTGCGTCCGGGCGGCCGGTGTGTATCGCCAGTTTGAAGCACGGCGCGCGCGGTTGGCTCACTTCGAGAACCGCATCGCCCCAGCGGAAGCGGTCGCCGATGGCAATGGCCTTTTCGTCGGCGCCCGCGATCGTCAGATTCTCTCCGAACGTCGCGGGTCTGCAGGCGATCGCCTTTTCGTGTTCCCACCACGGCCAGTGATCTGCGGGATAGGCATAAACCGCTTTGTCCGCGCCGCCATGCACGGAGAGATCGGCCTGACCGTCGCCCGCAATATTCGTCGCCGCCACAAAGACCGAAACCAGCTCGAGCGGACGTTTGGCGATTCCGGACACAACAGACTCGCCATTGAACTCTCCGATCTCGCGCGGCAGCGCGACATTGACGGAAAGAAGCCGCAGCTCCATCGCTACATCTTCCCGTAATCGCGGGCGGTGCTGTCGATGGCGTCTTTCGCCTTGCCGACGATCTCTTCGATCTCGGTTTCCGTAATGGTG
Source organism: Rhizomicrobium sp. (assembly GCA_050010235.1). Taxonomy (GTDB): domain Bacteria; phylum Pseudomonadota; class Alphaproteobacteria; order Micropepsales; family Micropepsaceae; genus Rhizomicrobium. Next base: position 1,897 of record JBEKLK010000355.1, on the reverse strand, counting down.
AGCGGCGGTGAAAGCACCATCGTGTCCCGGATCGCGCGCATGACGAGTCCGGCCTTGAAGCAATAATCGCGGCAACGCGTGCCGACCCCCGCAGCCGGCGGAAAAAATTTGCGCTCCGTTTTGTCGGGCACGAGCTCGATCGCGGCGAGCAACCCCACGCAGCGCACCTCTCCGACGAGAGGGTGCGCTTCAAACGTCTCGCGCAGACGACGGCTCAGATAAGGACCGACAGTGTGCTTGACGCGATGGACGAGCCCTTTCTTTTCGATCACTTCGAGGTTCTTGAGCGCGACAGCGCTCGCCACCGGATGGCCGGAATAGGTATAGCCATGCACCAGTTCTTCATTGGCATTGAGAATGGCTCCGCCCATCCGATCGCCCAGCGAGATCGCAGAGATCGGCTGATAGCCGGAGGACAATCCCTTCGCCATGGTCATGATGTCGGGCGCGATCGCATAGGTTTGTGCGCCGAACCATTCGCCCGTGCGGCCGAAGCCTGTGATCACCTCGTCCAGATGCAGGAGCACGTCATATTTGCGGCAGATGCGCTGCACTTCCGGCCAGTAGGTGGCAGGCGGAAATATCAGTCCGCCCGCACCCTGGATGGGCTCCGCCGAAAATGACGCGACGCGGTCGGGCCCGAGTTCCAGAATGCAATCTTCCAATTTGCGTGCGATCAGGAGACCGAATTCCTCGGGATCGATATCGCCATAGCCCGCTGCCCTGGCGCCGAACCAGTAAGGCGCAGGCACTTTGGCGAATCCCGGAAGCGGCAGATCCCATTGCGGATGCATGGGCGTGAGCCCTGAGAGGGACGCGGCCGCCATCGTCACGCCGTGATAGGCGTATTCGCGCGACAGATGAATCTTCTTTTCGGGTCGGCCCTTCAAATTCCAGTAATAGCGGATCAGCTTGAGGGCTGTGTCGTTCGCCTCCGATCCCGAATTTGCAAAGAGCACATGTTCGTGGCCGCCCGGCAGGAGCGTCGCGAGCTTGGCCGCCAATTCCGTTGTCCAGGGGTTGGTCGTCTTGAAGAAGTGATTGTAGTAGGGAAGCGTCTTCAAGGCTTCGTAGCCGGCCTCGGCAAGTTCCGTATTGCCGTAACCCACCTGCACGCACCACAGGCCGGCCATGCCGTCGATCAGTTTCGAGCCTTCCGAATCCCACAGATAAACGCCGTCGCTCTTGACGATGACGCGAACGCCTTCCCTGTTCAGTGCCGCGGTATCGGTGAAGGGATGCACGTGGTGGGCCGCATCGAGCGCGCGCCAGTGAGAGGTGAGATTGTGAGTGGTGGAATCATGCGCCATGGGAATCTCTGCTGCCGAGTGAAGGGATGCGGCGCGCACGCCGCGAAGACGCCGCTCTGGATGCGGTCGGCTACGGCTTATACCCGATCCGGGCGCAGAGAATGAGCAACATGACTTTGGGCGTCATAACGGGAGTGTAGACCGGTTTCGGATGGGCTGGAAACCGGCTGGAAGGCCGGACACGTCCTCAATCTGTGATTGTTGCGTCGTTCTGCGCCGGTCAGGAATGTTTGTCCGGCGATCCGGTCTCGACGAAATTCTGCAAGCGACTCACCTGCTCGGCGAGAACGCCGTCGGCGGCCTTCGATATGTTCTCGAAGCCGCCCTTCATGTAGCCGCCGATCAGATAGGTGAGAGTCAAATCCGTGCCTTGACCTGAATCCTTCAATGTCCAGGTCATCACGCCGTCGACAGCGAAGGATTGAAACGGACCGAGTGCACCCTTAAGGCGCAATGTCTTTCCGGGCACCACATAGACGGCGATCAAATGTTCGGCCGATCCGCCGCCCAGCAAAGTTTCGCACCAGCAGCCGCCGGCCCGCGCGTCGAACGTCAAATTCGCCGCATTACCGGAAAAGCTGTGCGCG
>JBEKLK010000354.1:0-3580 GCA_050010235.1 Rhizomicrobium sp. | reverse complement strand
CCCAGGATCAGCAATCCCAGGAGGAAGCTGAGAACCGCAGCACCGCCCGAATAGCTGCGCCACTCGGGAAACGACCGCAGCATCCCGGTAAACTGGAATTTCGGCGTGCCGTTGGCGTCGAACAGGCCCCAATAGGCGCCGACGGCCCCCTCGTCTCCCCCCTTCCAGGGCTGGTCATAGGCTTCCTCGAGGTAATAGTCGTAGCCCTTATCGAGCGCGAGCTGCACGAAGTTGCGGTCGAAATAGGCTTCATCGGCCAGCGAGGCGCTGGCGCCTTTGTGCATGCGCCCGTGCGACGGCCATCCCACTTCGCCGATGATGATGGGCTTGTCCGGAAACTCGTTCTGCACGTCGTCGTAGAAACGCTGCAGCGAGCCCAGCGAATTCTTGACCGGTATCCCTTCCCAATACGGAAATAGATGCACGGAGATGAAATCGACGTACTGGCCGATCTCCGGACTGAGGAGCCATGTCGACCACGGCTCGGCCGTCGAGACCTTGATGCGATTGGGCAGAGCCGCGCGCACCCGCCGGATATAATCGTTCAGTTGATCCGAGGAGACATCGCCGCGCAGGATCGTCTCGCTTCCCACGAAGACGCGGTCGATCACGCGCCGGTTCGCGAGCGCCGTGCGGATGCCGAGCTCGACTTCCTTCTCGTTCTTGTCGAGATCGGACCCGATCCAGATGCCCAGCGACACGGAGAGGCCGTGCCGGCGCGCGATCTCCGGAACGCGGTCCATGCCGTTCGAGACCGTGTAGGTGCGGATATGTGCGGTAAGCAGGGAAAGCTGCGTCAGATCGCGGTCGATCTGATCGGGCGTGACCCACTCATTGTCCTTCTCGGTGAAAAGATGGCTGGGGCTGTAGGCGATGCCCCGCACCTGGCCGTCCCAATTGGGCGCGATGACGGCGTAATCGCGGCTGGCCCAGAACAGCACGCACGCGCCCACCACGAGGCTGAGTGCAAGTGCAATCCGCACCGTTCCGCCCGAAATGCCGCGGCGCCACTTTCCAAACATGCGGATCGAACTCTCTCCCGACGGGGCCGCCTCAATTCAACGCCGTGAATTCCCTGTCGGCGTGGCCCAGGTGCAATATATCAGACGGCGGGCCCCAGACGAGGCGTTGTGCGCCGCCCCGAATTGGGGCTATTGCGACTGGCCGCTCTGTTTTTGCTCCTGTTCCTTCTCCTGTTGCTTTTCCTGTTCGGTCGGCGGAGTCGTATCGACGAGTTCCAGGTCGAAGACGAGGGTCTGATTGGGCGGAATCACACCGCCGCCCGCACCGCGATTGCCGTATGCCAGGCTGGACGGAATCGCGAGCTCCCAATGATCGCCCACGCGCATGTTCAGCAGCGCCTCGGTCCAACCCGGGATCACGGCATTCACCTTCAGTTGGGCCGGAAAGCCGGGTTCGGTCGCATCGAATACGGAGCCGTTGATCAGGCTGCCCTTGTAGTAGACGGTGACCGTGTCCTGCAGACCCGGACGCATGCCGACGCCGTTGTGGAGGATGCGGTATTCGAGCCCGCTCGGACGCTGGTAGACGCCAGGTTTCTTCGCATAGGCCGCAAGGAACGCCGCATTGGCTGCCGGGCTGAGCGCGCTGTCCGCCGCCTGGGCGGAGACCGTAAAGGCCACGAACGCGGCCACGAGAATTCCGAGACGTATCATGCTGCATCGACTCCCTGACGGCGCGAGGAGCTGGAAAGCCCGCGCGGCGAATTTGAGACCCCGACACTACCATGCCAATGCGGGGATGTTCGAGTTACCATCTAAATATAGGAATAGCCCGTAGCGCATTGAATTCAATCGGTTTCATGCTTAACCAGGCGACTGCGAGAGGCCCGGACAGGATGGACGCGAACCCGTCTAAAATACCGGGCCGAATCGTGGTCGGCGTGGCAGCCGTCATCTGGAACGACCTCGGCCAGGTGCTGCTCATCCGCCGCGCCAAAGCCCCCCGGAAAGGCGAATGGAGCCTGCCCGGTGGCAAGGTCGAATTCGGCGAAACATTGACAGCCGCGGTGCACCGCGAGGTGCGCGAGGAGACCGGCCTTGAGGTCGAAATCCTGGGTCTGGTCGATGTGGCCGAGACCATCCGCGACGCTGCCGCGGGCGCGCCCGACGATCATTTCGTGCTCATCGATTTCGCCGCGCGGGTGGTATCCGGAACCGCCCAGGCTGCCTCCGATGCCGCGGACGCACGCTGGTTTGACATGGAGGAACTCGCGGACCTTCGCCTTTGGTCCGAGATGCGCCGCATCATCGCACTGAGCGTGGAGCGGCACAGAGGCGGCGCGACCGGCTAGGCCCCACCCAGCAACAGCCGTCCCAACCAGGATCGGCGGCGAATCGGCTTGCCGATGCGGGCGCCGATGGGTCCGGGGGATTTCCTGTCATTTATTGATGGCCGTTCGATCATCGCTGCCGTCTTGCTCACGACAGGCTCTTGCCGCAACTCGGTGGGCGGCACGAATTTCGGCATCGACACGAGATGCGCGATGGGCGCCATGCCGGCAAGCGTGCTGGTTTCGAGTTTCGGTCCGATTCCGTGGCTCATATAATTCCTGGCCCAGATCTCATCCGGACTGATCGCCATCGCGCGGCTCTGCTCGTCGATCGGCGCGCCTGGTGTTGCGGCGATCGGCTGCGTTCTGGCGGAACGCGCGATGCGATCGAGCCGCTCCGCGCCTTCAGCAAGTGCGCCGCGGGCCGGGGTGTCCGACAGGGTCTGTCGTTCGGTCATGGAATCATCCTCCCTTTCTGGACGTCCAGTGAAAACCGCCGTCGCGGCTGATGACCGCCACATCGACCGCGCCGCCGACGGTCTCCTTCTGCGCCATGATGCGCTTTTTGAAGATATTGAGCGTCACCAGGTCGCGCGCGGTATTGGCCAACTCGTCGCGGCCCGCGATTTCCATCACCCGCAGGATCGGATTGATGAAGGCATGCTGCTGGTATTCGGCGATCATGTGGTGGAACGCCGCGAAATAACGCGGCACGAAATCGCGCTGGAAGCGGTCGCGCACACCGTCGCGCATCGAGGCGTCCGTATTCCCGAAAGCTCCGACCACCTGCTCGACGAGGCCGTGCATCATCATGCGGAACCCGCCATAGATCCTGCGCTCAAGATTGAAATCGATGCCGCGAATGAACGCGTTCGTCACTTCGCTGTCGGCGAAGACGCGAATCTTCGAGCGCACCTCGCCGTCGATCGCATCGACCGTCGCTTCCGCGCGCTTGGCAATGCCGCCCACAATCGCGGACACGAAGCAGGTGACGACGGACGGATAGCGGTCGTCGGCGCCGAAGCCGGCGAATACGAGACCGGCGACATCTTCGAGAAACAAATCCTTCACGCCGCAATAGACGCCGATCTCGCGCAGGCGCTGGATGGCCTGCTTGCTCAGCCCGAACGGCGCAAAACCGTAGGCGATCAGTTCGTCGATCTGGCCGGCATAATCGGTCGCGATCTTGCGTCCGAAATCCTTGGGAAAGCAGGAGAGATCCGGCCGCGGGCTGCCGTCGTCCTTGAACTGGTAATCGCGCCAGATCTGTTCGATCGCCAGCTCCAG
>JBEKLK010000353.1:0-3678 GCA_050010235.1 Rhizomicrobium sp. | reverse complement strand
TCGGTGGCGTATTCGGGATTCCGGATTCGGTCGCCGAGACTGACTCTAATCCCAACTTCTACCGTTGGTCGTGACCTCGTTTCCCATGGCGCGCCGGCGACGCCAGCCGGATTGACAGGCCTTGACTTCCGGCCGCCCAATCCCTAATAATGACTGATCAATCAGTTTTTATAGGAACCCATGCCCAAGATCACCGAGGCCCAACGCGAGACCCGCCGCCAGAAAATCCTGGACGCGGCCTTGCGCTGCTTCTCGCGGGACGGGTTCCACAACACCACGACGGCCGACATCGTGCGCGAGTCCGGCGTGAGCCAGGGCACGCTTTATCTCTATTTCGCGACCAAGGACGAAATCATCGTCGCCCTCGCCGACGACCGCCACCAGGGCGACGCGTTCCTCAACGCCATGGCCCAGAGCGAACAGGATCCCGTCGAAGGGCTCGCGTTGCTGCTCGAACTGCATGGCGAGTCGCTCGACGATCCGCGTCGCGCCGATTTGCGCCGCGTCGGGATCCAGGGCTGGGCCGAAGCGCTGCGCAATCCGACCGTTCTCGCCAGCGTTACAGAAGGCTCGTCGCTGGTGCGCCGGGAGATCGTGCGCCTGATCGCGCGGGGGCAACGCACCGGCCAAATCCGCCGCGAGATCGAGCCCGAAGCAGTTGCCCGCATGCTCATCGCCCTCTTCCGCGGCCTGACGCTGGAGGTCAGCCTGGGCGAAGACGTAGGCCTCGCGAATGTCGGGCCGCTGATCGAAGACATGATCCGCGGCGCGCTCTTCACCGAAGCGGGCCGCGCCGCACACCCGAAAATTCCACACGCATCAAAGGAATGACTCCCATGGCCATGAACGAAACGATGAACGAAACAATGACGGACGCGCCGGCGGTTCAGCCCGTGCGGCAGTGGGGCACGGCGCTGAAGGCCTTGCGCCGGCTCCTCTCCGACAAGGACGACACCGTCCAGGTGTTCGAGATCATGCGCGCGCTGAACGGCGGCACCAGTGAGAAAAATTATCGCCGGCTGCTCGAAACGACGGCGGGCGGACGCATCGCCTATGAACATGTCGAGCTTGCTCCCATGCTGATGGATCAAGCGTGGCTCGACAGTTTCGCGGCCGGCACGGTCGGCGCAGCTTATCGCGACTTTATTCGCAGCCAGAATTTCTCGGCGGAGGGCCTCGCAGAGATCAGCCGCCAACGTCAGGTGCGCATCGACGAACCCCATCCCTATAACTGGTTCGGGCGGCGCGTGCGCGACACGCACGACATCTGGCACGTCCTCTCCGGCTATCATCGCGACGGTTTGGGCGAGGCGTGCCTGGTGGCGTTCTCCTTCGCGCAGACGCGCGGGCTCGGCTGGGCGACGATCGCGCTGGGCGCCGGGTTCAAGGCGCTGATGGAAGGACACTGGTCCGCTGCGCGTGCGATCTGGCAGGGCTATCGGCGCGGCAAGGCCGCAAAATGGCTGCCCGGCGAGGACGCCGTGCGCATGATGAGCGAGCCGCTCGACGCCGCGCGCCGCAGGCTCAACATCACGCCGCCGACAATCTACGACGCCATACCGCGCGAACAACGCGGTTAGCCCAATCCCCCCTCCCCCGAGCGAAGCGAGGGGGGAGGGTTTGGGTGGGGGCAAATAAATGAGTCTTCCACGCGCGGCCGGCCTTCGCAGAAGCTTCGGCGGGTCAAAACAATCACTTCGTCCGCCGTAGCCTTGGCGTCGGCGGAACGCGCGTTCCCCGCCCTGACCCTCCCCACGCTAAAGCGGGGGAGAGGATTGCTTGCATGGATACAATTCAACCAAGGAGACGACGCATGGCCGTTCAGACGATGACCCCGCCGGCTTCCACCTTCCGGCTCGTGCTGCCGACGCTCTTCGTGGACGTCCTCATGCCCGTCGTTCTGTTCGACGTACTCACCGCGCGCGGCGTGCCCGCCGTCTGGGCGCTCGCCGCGGGCGGGTTGCCGCCCGCGCTCAACAATCTGCGCAGCTGGATCACATCGCGCCGGCTCGAGCCGCTTGGCGTCATCGTGATGACGCTTCTCGCCATTGGAACGCTGACCTCGCTGATATCGGGCAACGTGTTCTTCGGGCTGATCAAGGATTCGTTCCTGACGGGCACGTTTGGCGCAATCTGCCTGGTCTCGCTCTTCGCCGCAAAGCCGCTGATGTTCTCCGTGCTTCGCCAATTCTTCGCGGGCGGCGACGCGGCGCGCATTGCGGACTGGAACGGGCGCTGGGAGCAGCGGGGATTCCGCTTCGCCATTCGCCTCGCGACGATTGTCTGGGGTGTCACGTATATTGCGGAAGCGTTGCTCCGCGTTGGCCTCGCGCTCCAACTGCCGGCGCAACAGGTCGTGACGCTCTCTCCCATCCTGAGCTTCGGCGCGCTGATCGTGCTCGTTACCTGGACAAGGCGATACATGAAGGCGGTTCGCGACCGATACGAGCAACGCGCCGCTGCGTGATGAGAATTAAGTGACAGCGGCAACGATTCCCAGTCGTTACGTTGCCCTCAGCCGCGAAGGGGAACCTTGCTCCTGTCACCATATTTCTCCGACAAACTCCGGCGCATACGCATCATGCGGAAAATCCACCCAGTAATATTGCCGGGCACGCGGGCGGCTCAGAATCTTCCGCTCTCGCCTGCTGATTTTTACCCAGCCCGCGTCCTTAAGTTCAGAATCGGTCGGCCACACCATATGGATTAAGGTTCAAGAGCCCCGGCCGATGCTAACCGGATTCGTGCGCCGCTGTCAGTCATTCCGCTCGACCATATCCCCCTTGCACCCCGCATCGGGCGCGCTTACATACACGGCAGCGGATCGCTGATCCGCCCAACATTCTCGACCGACAACATTCTAAGTCTTAACGCGTCCACCTCGGGCGCATCGTCGGGAATTTCTCCATGAGCGATCTTATCTGGGCCGCGACGGCATTCGTCTTGGCCTGTGCAGTGCTCTTGCGCTGACGCCTGCATCGTGACAGAGCCGCCTCACGTCGGCTCTGTCCGGTGCTGCCCCAGGATTCCGAACGACTTGTTCAGCCTTCGACCTCCTCTTCCTCCGCTTCGAGATCGAGCGTGTCGAGAAGCTCATGCGCCTGCGCCAATACGTCGGCGGAGATCGAAGCGGTCACCTTTGTCGGGTCGTAGAGATCCGCCGACGAGATCGGCTTACCCGGATGCGTGGCCGTGTGTATCTCCTTAAGCTTCTTGATCGCGACCTGCGTGTAAATCTCCGTCGTGGAGAGGTCCGCATGACCAAGAATCACTTGGATGTAGCGGATGTTGGCTCCGTTCTCCAGCATCAGTGTCGCCGTGGTGTGGCGGAAGATGTGGCAGGCCCCGCGCTTGCCGATATTGGCTTCGTCGATATAGCCGCGCGCGACCTCAGCGAGTCGTCCGGGGTTAATGGGCGTGGTTGTTTCGCGCGCCGTGCTCGGCGGATTGCATCATCGATATGGACGCAGACCTATCAAATGAGGTTTTCGGTAGGGACACACACATATTTCCCGAATTTCTTTTTCTTCGCTATGCTGCGGCAGTAATCGTGCGGACAGAACAGATGAAAAAACTTCAGCAGGCGATCGCCATCCTCGCGCTTTTATCAGTCTGGCCGTCTGGCGGATGGGCCCAGATGCCCGCGACAAACACGATTACGACACAAACCTACGTTCT